>DASSXE010000267.1:0-2534 GCA_035704125.1 Arthrobacter sp. | reverse complement strand
GGACGCGGGGACCCCGGAGAGCGTCTGGGCCGGCAGCGGCGCCGCCGTCCTGCCGGAGCTCCCGCTGGACGACGGCGAACTGGCCGGGCTGTCCTTCATCGTCCTGGCTGCTCATCCGGATGACGAATCCCTCGGTGCGGGTGGCCTGATGTCCCGGCTGCACGCCCTGGGGGCGGACGTGCAGGTATTGCTCTGCTCGGCCGGTGAGGCCTCGCACCCCCACTCGCCCAGCATCACGCCCGGACAGCTGGCCGACGTGCGGCTGCGCGAGTTCGACGGCGCGTTGGGAGAGCTGCTGGCTGATGCGCGCTGGCGTTACCTGGGGCTGCCGGACGGGCAGCTGGCGGCCCATCGCGGGCCGGTCGCCCATGCCATCAAGAAGGCTGCGGAAGCGACCGGGAAGCCGGCCCACCGGATTATCCTGGTGGCGCCGTACCGCAACGATGGCCATACCGACCACGACAGCCTGGGCGCGGCCGCCGCGGAGGCCGCCGGGGCTGCCGGACACGGGCTGCTCGAATATCCCGTTTGGTACTGGCTCTGGGCCACCCCCGAGGACCCCGCCTGGCAGTCGTGGCAACGGCTGCCGCTGGGTCCCGCCGAGCAACTGGCGAAGGCCCGCGCCATGGCCGCGCACACTTCGCAGGTCGCGCCCCTGTCCGACCAGCCCGGCGACGAGGTGCTGCTGCCGGCTGCTTTCCTGGCGCACTTCGCCCGCCATTGGGAGACCTTCGCCTGGCAGCAGCCGCGCGTCGCGCCGGACGCGGCCGGTGCAGCCGACGTCCGGCCCGGCTACGCGGCGGCTGACGCGGAGGGACTGTTCGACTCGCTCCACACCGGCAGCGAGGACCCCTGGGGCTACGCGACCAAGTGGTACGAGCAGCGCAAGCGGGCATTGACGCTTGCCTCCCTCCCGGACCGGAGGTATCGCGCCGGCCTGGAGATCGGCTGTTCGATCGGCACACTGAGCGTTGACCTGGCCGAACGCTGCGGAAGTTTCCTGGCCGTCGATGCGAGCAGCGCCGCCCTGGCGCACGCCGCCGCGCGGCTGGCGCACCTGCCCGCGGCGCAGACCCGGCACCTGACCATCCCGGAGCGCTGGCCGGACGGTGAATTCGACCTGATTGTCATCTCGGAGGTGGGGTACTACCTCTCCCCGGACGAACTGTCCGTCCTGTTCCAACGGGTGGAAGCGGCACTGCTGCCCGGCGGCACGCTGGCGCTCTGCCACTGGCGGCACCCCCTGGACGGCTGGGAGCTGGACGGGGACACGGTCCACGCGGCCGCGCGCGAACAGTTGCGCTGGGCCGACGCCGGCCTCTACCGGGAACGTGACTTCGTGCTGGAAATCCTCCGGGCCCCGGAGCCACACCAGTGACCGGACCGGCACCCGTCGGCATGACCGCCCAGCGGCGCCCGCCGATTGACACCGTCGCCGTGGTGCTGCCAGCGCACAATGAGGACCAGCACATCGACCTGGCCCTCCGGGCGGTCCAGCGCGCCGCGGATGAGCTGCACCTGCGCCGGCCGGAGGTCGCCGTCCGGGTGATGGTGGTCCTGGACAGCTGCACCGACCGGTCCGCTGAGATCGCCGCAGGCTACGCCGCGGCCGACCCTCGGTTCGGCGTCCTGGAGGTCGGGCTGCGCAGCGCCGGGGCCAGCAGGGCCGTGGGGATCCGCACCGCCGTCCTGGGCCGGGCCCGCCGCCACCCGGGCCAGCGGTCCACCCCGACGCCGTGGACCGGCCGGACCTGGCTGGCCAACACCGACGCGGACTCCCAGGTCCCGCCGAACTGGCTGGTCAGGCAGTTGGAGTTCGCCGACGCCGGGGCCGACGCCGTGCTGGGTTCCGTGGAACCGGACCCGGTGGGCATGGACCCGGAACTGCTGCGCCGATGGCTGGAACGGCATCCCTTCGAGGAGAACCACCCGCACATCTACGGGGCCAACTTTGGCGTGCGCGCCTCCGCCTACCTGGCCGCGGGAGGCTTCTCGAAGCACGATTCGGATGAGGACCGCACCCTGGTCCAGGGCCTGCGCGGGCTGGCCTTCACCGTCCTGGCCACGGACAGCGTGCGGGTGCTGACCTCGGGCCGGACCCAGGCACGGGCGCCGCAGGGCTTCGCGGCGTACCTGCGCTCGCTGGGCCGGCAGCGTCCGCCGGCGGCCACCGGCAGCTGACGCGCCCGGCGGCTCCCGCTGCCGTCTAAGGCACCCGCCCGGTCAACCCACCCCCGGGGCCGCCCCCGTGCTGCCGGCCGGCCGCGCCGGTGACCTTTGGCCCTAACCCGGGGTCCCGGCCGGGCGGATCCTCGGAACTATGAGGAGCCGGGGCGGTGCCGGAACACGGTGCTGCAAAACACGGTGCTGCGGATGACGGTGCCGCGGATGACGGGCGGCCGGTGACATCCACGGGCGCCGGACCGCTTGCCGGCACCGCCGGGCTGACCTCGGCGGAGGCGGCGCGCCGGCTGGAGGACACCGGTCCCAACCGGCTGCCGGAGGCCCGCGCCGTTCCCGGATGGCGGCGCCTG
>DASSXE010000032.1:0-2312 GCA_035704125.1 Arthrobacter sp. | reverse complement strand
CTCGGCTCCATCCTGGCCCAGGACGGCTACCTGCCGCGCCAGCTCCGCACCCGCGGCGACCGGCTGGCCTTCAGCAACGGCGTGCTGGCGCTGGCCGCCGGCGCCCTGGTGCTGATCATCGCGTTCAACGCTGACGTCACCAAGCTGATCCAGCTCTACATCGTCGGCGTCTTCATCTCCTTCACCCTGAGCCAGCTCGGCATGATCCGGCACTGGGGCCGGGAACTGAAGCTCGCCAAGGACCCGGCCGCGAAGCTGCGGATGCTCAAGTCCCGCACCATCAACACCATCGGCTTCGGCATGACCGGCCTGGTGCTGGTGATCGTCCTGATCACCAAGTTCGAGCAGGGCGCCTGGATCGCGCTGCTGGCCATGTTCATCCTCTTCCTGATCATGTGGAGCATCCGCGCGCACTACGACAACGTCGCCAAGGAACTCGCGGTTGACGAGGACTCCTCGCCGCGGGCGCTGCCCACCCGGGTGCACGCCGTGCTGCTCGTCTCGCACGTCCGCAAGCCCGTGCTCCGGGCCCTGGCCTACGCCCGCGCGTCCCGTCCCTCCCGGCTGGACGCCATCACGGTGGACATCAGCCCGGAAGAGACCGAACAGACCCTGGCGGATTGGGAAAAGCTGGACATTCCCGTCCCCATCACGGTGCTGGCCAGTCCCTTCCGCGAGACCGTCACCCCGATCATGGAATACATCAAGAACATGCGGCGGGATTCCCCGCGCGACCTGATCGTCGTCTACATCCCGGAGTACGTCGTCGGTAAGTGGTGGGAGCAGCTGGTGCACAACCAGACCGCCCTGCGGATCAAGACCCGGCTGCACTTCGAACCCGGAGTGATGGTCGCCAGCGTGCCCTGGCAGCTGAAATCGTCCGAGGAAGCCAAGAGACTGCAGGATATTCGATGAGCACCGACCCCCGGACCCCCGCCGCCACGGACCTGGTCGTCGACGTCGGCCGGGTGGCCCACGGCGGCCATGCCGTGGCCCGGCACGAGGGCCGCGTCATTTTCGTCCGGCACGGGATCCCCGGCGAGAGGGTGCGGATCAGGCTCACGGACGACGCCGAGGGTGCCAAGTTCTGGCGCGGCGACGTCGTCGAGGTCCTCGAGGGCTCGCCGGACCGGGTGGAGCACTTCTGGCACGCCGCTGACTCCCAGCGGGCCTGGGCGCACGGCCACCCGCCCATCGGCGGCGCCGAACTCGGCCACATCTCGCTCAACCGGCAGCGGAGCCTCAAAGCCGAGGTGCTGGCCGAACAGCTGCACCGGCTGGCCGGCCTGGACCGGCACGCCCTGGCGGACATCCCGGGCGGCGGCGCCGTGGAGCCGGTGGGGGAGGCGCCGTCGTCTCCGGGACCCGGCCTCGCCTGGCGGACCCGGACCGGCTTCGCGGTGACCCCCGGCGGCCAGCTCGGCATGCACGCCTACCGCTCCGACGCCGTCTTCCCCGTCCGGGAGATGCCGCTGGCCGTCGAAGGCATCAACGCCCTGCGGCTCTGGGACATCGACCTGCAGGGAATCGACCGGATCGAGGTCGCCGCGCCCGCCAACGGCTCCCGGCCCCTGGTGCTGCTGGTTCCGGCCGCCGCCACCCGGGCCAAGCGGGTCAGCGCCATCGTGGCCCAGCTCCCGGACGACGTTTCGGTGGCCCGGCTGGACCCGGCTACCGGGGAGGTAAGCCAGCTGCGCGGCCGCACCTGGGTGCAGGAGAGCGCCGCCGGCCATGACTTCCGGGTCACCGGCGACGGCTTCTGGCAGATCCACCGCCATGCCCCGGAGACCCTGGTCGGTGCCGTCAAGGGCTTCCTGCACGAGGGCGGATTCCTGGACGCCGGGTCCGTCGTGGCGGACCTCTACGCCGGGGCCGGGCTCTTCACCGCCGCACTGGCCGACGCCGTCGGCGTCACCGGGTCCGTCCTCTCCGTGGAGGGAGCCCCCGGAACCAGCCGGGATGCCCGCAAGAACCTTCACCACGCACCCCAGGTGGAGATCGTCCAGGGCAAAGTGGAACGGGTGCTGCGGCAGAAGCCACGTAACTTTGACGCCCTGATCCTGGACCCGCCCCGGGCCGGCGCCGGCAAAACCGTCGTGAACCAGCTGGTGGCCTCCGGGCCCCGCGCCATCGCCTACGTCTCCTGCGACCCGGCGTCGTTCGCCCGGGATGTGGGCTACTTCCAGCAGCAGGGCTGGGAGCTGGCGGGGCTGCGCGGCTTTGACCTGTATCCGCACACCCACCACCTGGAGACGGTGGCGTTGCTGACTCCGCGGGCCTGAGGCCACTAGGATGGGCGGAGTAGTCCGACG
>DASSXE010000514.1:0-5273 GCA_035704125.1 Arthrobacter sp. | reverse complement strand
GGCCGGTTCCTGGTCCGGGTGGCGGGCCTGGCCGGTCTTCGGGTCAACCTTGCGGTTGTCGTGGATCACCGGCTTCTGGTTTTCGTCCCGGCCCTCGCCAGCGTGCTCTGCTTCATTACCGTGGTGCGGCATGATTACTTCTTCTCGTCTTCGTCAACGATCTCGGCGTCAACGATGTCTTCATCCTTGGCCGCGTGCTCGCCGGCCGGGGCACCCTGGGCGCCTGCGGCACCGTCGGGGGAACCGGGCTGGGCGTAGATGGCCTCGCCGAGCTTGGTCTGGGAAGCCTGGAGCTTCTCAAACGCGGTCTTGACGGCGGCGTCGTCCGTACCCTCGAGAGCCTTCTTGAGCCCGTCGACGTCGGCCTGGACCTCGGTCTTGACCTCTTCGGGCAGCTTGTCCGCGTTGTCGGCGATCAGCTTGTCCACGGAGTAGGCGAGCTGCTCGGCGGTGTTGCGGGTGTCGGTCGCCTCGCGGCGGGCCTTGTCCTCTGCTGCGTGCTCCTCGGCGTCGCGGACCATGCGGTCGATGTCTTCCTTGGAGAGGCTGGAGCCGCCGGTGATGGTCATCGACTGTTCCTTGCCGGTGCCCTTGTCCTTTGCGGAGACGTGCACGATGCCGTTGGCGTCGATGTCGAAGGTGACCTCGACCTGCGGAACACCGCGCGGCGCCGGGGCGATGCCGGTCAGCTCGAACGTACCCAGCGGCTTGTTGTCGCGGGTGAATTCACGTTCGCCCTGGAAGACCTGGATGGCCACGGACGGCTGGTTGTCGTCCGCCGTCGTGAAGGTCTCGCTGCGCTTGGTGGGGATCGCGGTGTTGCGCTCGATCAGGTGCGTCATGACACCGCCCTTGGTCTCGATGCCCAGGGACAGCGGGGTGACGTCGATCAGCAGCACGTCCTTGCGCTCGCCCTTGAGGACGCCGGCCTGCAGGGCGGCGCCGACGGCGACGACCTCGTCCGGGTTGACGCCCTTGTTGGGCTCCTTGCCGCCGGCGAGCTCCTTGACCAGCTCGGAGACGGCGGGCATGCGGGTGGAGCCGCCGACCAGCACGATGTGGTCAATGTCGGAGAGCTTGATGCCCGCTTCCTTGATGACGTCGTGGAACGGCTTCTTGGTGCGCTCCAGCAGGTCCTTGGTCAGGTCCTGGAACTTGGCGCGGGTCAGCTGCTCGTCCAGGTGGACCGGGCCGTCGGGGGTGACGGAGAGGTACTGGAGCGAGACGTTGGTGCTGGAGGAGGAGGAGAGTTCCTTCTTGGCCTGCTCGGCGGCCTCACGCAGACGCTGCAGGGCGATCTTGTCCTTGGACAGGTCGATGCCCTTGACCTTGAGCTGGTTCAGCAGGTAATCGACGACGCGCTGGTCCCAGTCGTCACCGCCGAGGCGGTTGTCACCGGCCGTGGACCGGACCTGGATGGTGGAGAAGTCGTCTTCGTCCTTGCCAACCTCGAGGAGGGAGACGTCGAAGGTTCCGCCGCCGAGGTCGAAGACGAGGATGAGTTCGTCTTCCTTGCCCTTGTCCAGGCCGTAGGCCAGGGCGGCCGCGGTGGGCTCGTTGACGATACGCAGGACCTTGAGGCCCGCGATCTCGCCGGCTTCCTTGGTGGCCTGGCGCTCGGCGTCGTTGAAGTAGGCCGGGACGGTGATGACGGCGTCGGTGACCTTTTCGCCCAGGTAGGACTCGGCGTCGTTCTTGAGCTTCATCAGGATGCGCGCGGAGATTTCCTGCGCCGTGTACTTCTTGTCATCGATGCCCACGGTCCAGTCGGTGCCCATGTGGCGCTTGACCGAAGCGATGGTGCGGTCGATGTTGTTGACGGCCTGGCGCTTGGCGATCTCGCCGACCAGGACTTCGCCGGACTTGGAGAACGCAACGACCGACGGCGTGGTGCGGCCACCCTCGGCGTTGGCAATAACGGTGGGCTCGCCACCTTCGAGAACGGAGACGACGGAGTTAGTGGTTCCGAGGTCAATACCTACTGCTCGTGACATGTGTTGCTTCCTTCTTTCCTTGGAAACGTGCTGCCCCCGGCCATCGGGCGGAAGCCCGGCGTCCGGGGCCAGCCCGGGGATCGAGCCCGTCGATATACGAGGCGCGCCCACTGATTGAGCGCTCTGCACTCAACTTTACGCAGCCCGGTTCAGATGTCAATCCGAAGTTGAGTCATGCACGCTCAACTTTGTCTGCAGGCCTTCCGCGGCCTGCCCGGGCGCACCGGAAATCCCCGTGTTTCCGGGCAATTCCGGCCAGGTTCCTCGCCCGGGCCTCGATTCCGCTGTGCGTGAACGCCCTGTGCCGGCCGGAGCCTAGACGTCCCGGCGGCCCGCGTCATCCCGGACGGTGCCATCGCGGCCGTCCCGGCTCCCGGGTTCCTCGCCACCGTTATCGGCCACTGTGCGGGCGGACCGCCGGGTGCCGGCGGCGCCGTAGTCACCCTCGGGATACTCGCCTTCCTCCCCGGCGACGGCGTCCGGGCCCGTGGCGCCGGCGCGCCCGTAGTCGCCCTCGGGATAGTCCCCTTCCTCTGCCCCGACCGTGGAACCGGTGGCCACGCCGGCCCTGCCGTAATCGCCCTCGGCATACTCCCCCTCGGGAGCCCCCGCCGGGTTTTCGCCCGCTACGCCCGCGTTGCCGTAGTCGCCCTCGACATACTGCCCGGCCTCGGACTCAAGGCCCTGCTCCTCGGCCGCGGCCGGAACCGCGGCGTCGCCGTGATGCTTCTCTGCCGCTGTTCGATCAAACTCACTGTTTTCTGACCTGGTGTTTTCAGACACGGTTGGATCCTTCCTGCAAGCGTTGGGCGCCCGCGCGGGCGCAGTCGCAGTCTATCGAGGCGCACAGTGCGGCAACAGGGGCCTTCGGGGCGGGCTCCGGGCGAAGCGCCCGGACAAAGCAGCCCAACGGAGCAGCCGCCGCCACTGCCGTCTGGTGGGGGGACCAGGGGCGGTGACGGCGGCTGCGATCAGGGACGGGCTAGCGGCTTCCCGCGGGCGCCGTTTCGGATTCGGCCTCCACGGCCTGCGCCTGCGCGGCCCGGTCCGTGTCCGGCCGGCCCAGCTTGCCGGGCCACCAGATCCGGTGGCCCAGGTCGTAGGCCAGGGCCGGGACCAAAAGGGAGCGGACCAGAATGGTGTCCAGCAGTACGCCGAACGCCACAATGAAGGCCAGCTGGACCAGGAACATGATCGGGATGACGCCCAGGGCGGCGAAGGTGGCGGCCAGGACGACGCCGGCCGAGGTGATCACACCGCCCGTCACGCCCAGGCCCCGCAGGATGCCGGCCCGGGTGCCGTGCTTGATGGATTCCTCCCGGACCCGGCTCATCAGGAAGATGTTGTAGTCCACGCCCAGCGCCACGAGGAAGACGAAGCCGAACAGCGGGACGGTGGCGTCCGCCCCCGGGAAGCCGAAGACGTGGTTGAACACGACGGCGGAGACACCCATCGAGGCACCGTAAGAGAGGACCACCGAGGCCACCAGCAGCACCGGCGCCAGGACCGAGCGCAGCAGCAGCATCAGGATCACCAGGATGACGGCGAGCACCACCGGGATGATGGTGATGAGATCGCGCTGGGCGGTGGTGTTGGTGTCCAGCGCCGTGGCGGTGACGCCGCCGACGAGGGCGCCGCTGTCGACCGTCTTCAGCTCCCTGCGCAGGTCGACGATGACGTTTTCGGCGTCGTTGGAGTCTGCGGCGGAGTTCAGCGTCGCGTTGATCAGGACCCGGCCGTCGCGGACCGCGGGTGCGGTGGCGGCACCGGGCGCACCCGGGACCACCGGGGCGCCGCCGTCGGCCAGCAGGTAGGCATCGCCGACGCCGTCGGTGGCCTTGGTCTTGGCCAGCACCTCCTGCGCCTTCGCCTGGTCGGTGACGATCACGGCGGGGCTGCCGGTTCCCGCGTCGAAGTGCCGGGCCAGGGCCTTCTGCCCGTCCACGGCGTTGGAGGCGGCCAGGATGACGTCCGTCTGCGGGACGCCGTTGGCCTTCAACTGCAGGACGCCGGCCGCGGCGACCAGGAGCAGGAGGACCGAGGCGACCCAGACGGTGCGTGGACGGCGGGAGACCAGGGTGCCGGTGGCCCGCCAGAGACCCTTCTGGCCTTCGAGGCCGGTGACGAGCTCCGGTTCACGCTCTGTCTCGGGGAGCAGCCTGGGACGGAAAGGCCAGAACGCGGCGCGGCCCAGCAAGGCCATCATGGCCGGCAGCAGGGTCAGTGCCGCAAAGAGTGAGCACAGGATACCGGCGGCGGCCACCGGGCCAAGGGCCTTGTTGGAATTCAGGTCAGAGAACAGCAGGCAGAGCAGCGCGATGATGACCGTTGCGCCGGAGGCCAGGATCGGCTCCCAGGCCGCCTTCCAGGCGGTCAGGGCGGCCGCGGTGCGGTTGGTGGTGTGGGTCAGGGCCTCGCGGAAGCGAGCCACGTAGAGCAGTGCGTAGTCCGTCGCGGCGCCGATCACCAGGATGGAGAGGATGCCCTGGCTCTGGCCGTTGAGCTGGATCCAGCCCAGCTTCGCCATGCCAAAGACCAGCAGGATCGCGGCGCAGAGCGCGAACACGGAGGTGAACAACACCGCGATCGGCAGCAGAAGCGAGCGGTAGACAATCAGGAGGATCAGGAACACCGCCCCCAGGGCTACCAGCAGAAGGATCCCGTCGATGCCGGCGAAGGCGCTGACCAGGTCGGCGGTCAGTCCGGCCGGGCCGGTCACGAAGGTCTGCATGCCCTCAGGGGCGGAGGCCTTTACCTCGTCCCGGACTTCCTTGATGACGGTCTTCACCTCATCGGAAGAGGCAATGGGAACCACGAACTGCACGGCCTTGGCGTCCTTGGAGGGGATCGGTCCGATCACACTGCTGCCGGCCTTCAGGGCCTCCAGCTTGCCCTTGAGGGCGGCAACCTCGCCGAGTTGGGCGGGGGTGAAGGCGGCGTCGCTCTCGATCACGATGACCGCGGGGATCTCCTTGGAGTCGCGGAACTTCGCCTGCCAGTCCTGCGCCTCGGTGGCCTCGGCACCGGCGGGGAGGAAGGATGCCTGGTCGTTGGAGGAAACCTCGCTGAGCCGGCCGAAGGTGGGGCCGCCAATGCCGGCGATCGCCAGCCAGGTGATTACCAGCAGGACGGGCACCAGCCAGCGCAGCCAGAACGGGACACGGGTGGAGTTTTGCCGCTTGGTTTTCATGGCGTCCTTCTCTGGGGGCGGTACGGAGTAGACTTCAGTAAATCATAGATTATCTCTATGATGGATATAAGTGACTGGCTAGAGAAATT
>DASSXE010000143.1:0-2363 GCA_035704125.1 Arthrobacter sp. | reverse complement strand
GCTTCGATCCGGGCGATGATGCTGCCGGTCAGGTTGCGGGCGACGCCGTCGGGCTTGACCAGGACTAGGGTGCGCTCGATGCTCACAGCTGCTCCAATGTGTTGGGGTGGGTTTGGGACAAGTCTAGTTGGTTTGGCCCTCGGGATTGGCGGCCTCCCAGGCCGCCTGATCCCGCTCCCGCTGGGCCGCCTCCCGGTCGATCCTGATGCCGGTCCGGATGCCGTACCACCAGGTGAGGGCGAACAGGCCGCCCACCACGAACATCGTGGGTTCGATGAACCCGGTGAGCACCAGCACCAGTTGGAGGATCCAGCCCAGCGCCACTCCCCACGGTTTTGTCAGCACGGCGCAGGTCAGGGCCAGCACCAGGCTCAGGCCAATGCCGATGCCGAACACCAGCAGCGGCGGAAATTCACCGCGCCGCAGGCCGAACACGGCCAGGGTGCCGAAGAGCGCCACGAAGGCCTCCAGCAGGAGCACCGTGGAGGCGAACATGACCTTGGTGGAGCGGCGCTTCTTGGGCATGCCCGGACGCCATTCGCGCTGGGCCTTGGTAAGTTTCGCCATGGCTACGCCTCGGTCTTTCCGAGCAGGATCCGGGCCTCGGCCACGAGCGTGATGGAGCCTGTGACCAGGACCCCGCCGGCGAGGTCTTCGTTGGACTCTGCCCGCTCCACGGCCCATTCGAGGGCGTCGTCCAGCTTCTCCGCGACGTGGATGTTGTCCTCCCCGAAGCCCAGGTCCAGTGCGAGCTCCGCCAGGTCCTCGGCCGGGACCGCACGGGGCGAGTTGGACTGGGTGAAGCAGTACTCCGAGGCAAGGCTGCCCAGGGACTCCTTGAGCTGGCGGAGAATCTCCTCTGCGTCCTTTTCCTTCAGGACGCCCACAACCACCACCAGTTTGCTGAAGCTGAAGGCCTCGTGGATGGCCTCGGCGGAGACACGGATGCCCTCGGGGTTGTGCGCGGCATCCACAATGATGGTCGGTGCGGTGCGCAGGACCTCAAGCCGGCCCGGGGAGGTGACGGAGGCGAACGCTTCCTGCAGGACTTCGCGGTTCAGCGGCTTGTCGGCGCCGAAGAAGGCCTCAAGGGCCGCGACCGCGACGGCGGCATTCTCTGCCTGGTGCGCGCCGTGCAGCGGCACCAGGAGATCCTCGTAGCGGTCGGCGAGGCCCTGGATGGAGACCATCTGGCCGCCGACGGCGACGGTCCGGGATTCAACGCCGAACTCCACGCCCTCGAAGCGGAACGGTACGTTCACTTCCTTGGCCTTCTCCAGCAGGACCTGGGCGGCGTCGACGGGCTGCGCGGCGCTGACCAGGAAGCCGCCGGGCTTGATGATGCCGGCCTTCTCGTGGGCGATGTCCTCCGTGGTGTCGCCGAGCAGCTCGGTGTGGTCCAGCGAGATAGGGGTGATGACAGCGACCTGGCCGTCGCCGACGTTGGTCGCATCGGTGATCCCGCCCAGCCCGACCTCGATGACAGCAACATTCACCGGCTGGTCGGCGAAGACCGCGAAGCCGAGGATGGTCAGGCACTCGAAGTAGGTCAGCCGGGGCTGGCCTTCCGCGACGAGCTCACTGTCCACGATCTCCAGATAGGGCCGGATTTCATCCCAGATCCGGACGAAGGTCGCATCCGGGACGGGTTCGCCGTCGATGCTGATCCGCTCGGTGACCTTGGACAGGTGCGGGCTCGTGTACCGGCCGGTGCTCAGGCCGTGCGCGCGCAGGCCGGCCTCGATCATCCGGGCCGTGGAGGTCTTGCCGTTGGTCCCGGTGATGTGGATGATCGGGAACGCCTTGTTCGGCTCGCCCAGGATGTCCATCGCCCGGCGCAGCGGAGCCAGCCGGGGTTCCATCTTGTTCTCCGGCGCCCTGCCCAGCAGCTCGGCGTAAACGCTCTCTACCGAAAATTCGTCGGTCATGGATTATGCCCCTACTTCGACGGTTACTTTTTCGACGCTGACCTGTGGTTCCTTGACGTCCGCGGGGACCGTCTCCAGATCCACGCTCAGGGTCTCGGTCTTGACCAGCGCGGCGTGCGCCAGCAGCGCCTCCACGGTGTCCTGGCCCGCGGTGACGGTGGTGCGGATCCGGTCGCTGACGTTCAGCCCGGCGTCTTTCCGGGCCTGCTGGATGGCGCGGACCAGGTCGCGCGCCGTGCCTTCGGCTTCCAGTTCCGGGGTGACCTCGGTGTTGAGCACCACGAAGCCGCCGCCGGGCAGGACTGCAGCCGCGCGTGATCCTTCGCCTTCCGCGGCTTCCGCCACCACGGTTTCCAGGGTGTACTCCTGCGGTTCAAGAGCCAGCCCGCCGGCGGTGACCACGCCGGCGTCGTCCACGGACCAGTCCCCTGACTT
>DASSXE010000463.1:0-2854 GCA_035704125.1 Arthrobacter sp. | reverse complement strand
GAGGTGCTGCAGCCCGCGCCGCGGCCTGCGGATGAACGCTCCCTGAAGTTGGCGCAGCAGCTCCTCCGAGGGCTCCGTCCCGTCCTGGTCGACGGCGTTAAGCCAGCGTTGAGCTATCCGGGCCAGAAAGTCCGGATCGTGGTCGACGGCAGTGCGGGTCAGTGCGAGTTCCATGCGGGAAACAAGCGCGGCATCGCACAATGGTTTCGCCCGGGCCAGTGCCGCCACTGCCATGCCGGCCGAACGGGCCGAGACTTCGCCTGCGGCCACGGCGTTGCCCAGCTCCTCGTGAACCGGCGGACGCGGTTCTCCGGCCAGCTCCTGCCGGGGGAGCAGGCCTTCGGCCAAGCGCAGCCTGCTGCGGGCGTCGGCCAGGGAAATGTGCAGCCGCGCCCGCAGGAACTCGGCCGTGGTGCGGGAGCCGTCGTCCGCGGCCACCGACGCCTGCGCTGCCGTGGAACTTTCCCGCCAGCCGGTGGTCCACTCGGTACTGGGCGGCGTGCCCGCGCCTGCCTGTTTCCTGGTCCGATCCACAGCCGATGCGGACACCAGTTGCCAGTATTCGGTGAGGCGGAACAGTTCCTCGGTTACGGCGGCCAGGTCGGCCGCGGCCCGGAACCCCAGCATGGCCGCGTCCTGCACGGCTGTCGGAGTTGCCTGACGGAGCAAGGCCAGCGCCGCCCCAACGCCGGCCACCGGGGCCAGCGAGTGCGGGCACAGCGAGTCGCCGTCCGCCGAGTCGCCGTCCGCCCACGCCGCGTCCCGAAGGCCAGCCCGGGCCGACTCCGGGCCACCTGACCCGGAGTCCGGAGACGAAATGAAATCCCTTGCGGCTTCCATAACCTAAGTCTGTTGCAGGGGTCTGACAATTTCCGTGACCCCCAAGCGCCGGCCAGCGGGCCCCAGACGCCGGCCGGGACCATCCATAAACCAGGCCGCGAATCTGCCACTAAACTGGATGGAATCCCTGACCGCCCAGCTAAAGGACAGATCACTCATGGCCATATTGAATATCCGCATCATCGGGGACCCTGTGCTGCGCACAGTTGCCGATCCCGTGACGGAGTTCGGGCCGGAGCTGGAAAAGCTGGTGGCAGACATGCTTGAAACCATGGAGGACGTCGAGGGCGCCGGCCTGGCCGCCCCGCAGGTGGGCATCAGCCAGCGGATCTTCACCTACCGCATCCGCGGGGTGGAGGGCCACATCATCAACCCCGTGCTGGAAAACAGCGAGGACTTCCAACCTGACGAGGTCGAAGGCTGCCTCTCCATCCCCGGGCTGGGATTCCCGGTCCGCCGGTACCGCAGCACCCGCGTCACCGGCGTCGACGTGCAGGGCAACCCGGTGGAGCTCGAGGGCGAGGGCATGTTGGCCCGCGTTTTCCAGCACGAGACCGACCACCTGGACGGAATCCTCTTCACCGACCGGCTTGAGGGCGAGGACCGGAAGACCGCCCTGCGCGCCATCCGCAACGCCAACTATGGCTCCATCACCGAGCAGACGACGACGAAGCGCGCCAAGACGGTCGGCTCCAGCTTTGGCGGCGGCAGCTTCGGTGCGGGCTCGTCCTTCGGGACCGGCCAGTGAGGGTCCTCTTTGCCGGCACCCCCGCGGTGGCCGTCCCGTCGCTGGACGCCCTCGTTGAGGCGGGCTTCGACGTCGTCGCCGTGCTGACCCGCCCGGACGCACCGCTGGGACGCAAACGCGTCCTCACGCCCTCGCCGGTCGCGGCCCGCGCAGCGGAGCTCGGCATCGAGGTGATCCACGCGGCCAAGGTGGACGACGCAGTCACCGCCCGGATCGCGGCTGCCGCTCCCGACGTCGCTGCGATCGTCGCGTACGGCGGCCTGATCCCGCGCGCGGCGCTGGATGTTCCGCGGCACGGCTGGATCAACCTGCACTTCTCCCTGCTCCCGGCCTGGCGCGGGGCGGCTCCCGTCCAACGTGCCCTGATCGCCGGCGATGACGTCACCGGCGCCGTTACCTTCCGCCTGGAGGAGGGCCTGGACACGGGCCCCGTGTATGGCACCCTGACCGAGGCCGTCGGGCCGGCGGACACCGCCGGAGAGCTGCTGGAACGCCTGTCCCGGAGCGGCGCCGTCCTGCTGACCCAGACCCTTTCCGCTGTCGACGCCGGCAAAGCCGCCGCCGTTCCGCAGCAGGGCGAGGTGAGCGTGGCCCCGAAACTCAGCCTCGAGGACGGGCGGCTGGACTGGCACCAGCCGGCCCTCGCGATCGGCCGCCGCGCCCGCGGCGTGACGCCGGAGCCCGGGGCCTGGACGACGCTGGAGGGCCAGCGGGTCAAGCTGGAACCGGTTCGGCTGCGGCCCGCAGCCCCGGAGCTGCGTCCCGGCCAGGTGGCCCTCGACGGTAAGACGGTCCTCGTCGGGACCGGATCGCATCCGGTTGAACTCACGCGGGTGCAGCCCGCGGGCAAGAAAATGATGGCCGCCGCCGACTGGGCGCGCGGACAAGCAACACTGGAAAGCGTGGTCTTCGAATGAGCGAATCCGGATCCAACGGCAGCGGCCGCGCCCGCGGCGGCCAACCCGGCGGCCAGGGCGGCCGCGGCCGCGGCCAGGGCCAGCCCGGCCAGGGCGCTCGAAGCGGCGTCCGGCGGGACGCACAGGGCCGCGAACGGAACCGCGGTCCGCAGCGCGGCTTCACCGAGAACGCGCCGTCCCAACGCACCCGCCGTGCGGACGCTGCCCGGCGGGTCGCCTTCGAGGTGCTCCGTGCCGTGGCGGCCGAAGACGCCTACGCGAACCTGGTGCTGCCGGCCCGGATCCGGCACCACGGACTGGACAAGCGCGACGCCGGTTTCGCCACCGAGCTCAGCTACGGAGCCCTCCG
>DASSXE010000445.1:0-3221 GCA_035704125.1 Arthrobacter sp. | reverse complement strand
CCGCCCCAGATTCCCGGCGCCGGGGCGGCCCACGCGGCATAGCTGCGGTGCGCCGTGACGAGGGTCAGGGCGTAGCGGGTGTCGACGTGCACCAGCGCGGCCCAGGGCACCTCGATGGAGCGGAACGGGTTGTCCAGCGTGACTCCGCGGTCGTGAACCAGGACGGCGGGCAGCCAGAAGAACTGCCAGCCCAGGAAGGCGACCAGCAGCAGCGGAGCGGTACCCAGCAGGCCCGCGGGACCGGCGGATGCGACTGTCACCGCGACGCCGAGGACTGCGACGCCCCAGGCCAGCCCGGCAAACCATTTATTGGTCCGGGCTTTAAAGATTTCGACGTTTCCGGCATCGGGCATTGTGCTCATGCCACCCATAATTCAGTATTCCGGCTGCCAGCACTAAATCACCGGTGCGACGGCGGCCCGGGCGGAAGGAACAACCCATCATGACTGACTTCATCTCCGTGGACCCGGTCCCGGCATCCGCACCCGGACGAGGGGACACTGTCCTGGAGGTCCGGGACCTCAGCGTCGACTTCGGCGTGGACAAGAAGTGGGTTCCCGCGGCTATCGGGCTGAACTACGAGGTCAGGGCCGGGGAGGTTTTGGCGATCGTGGGCGAGTCGGGTTCCGGCAAGAGCGCCAGTTCAATGGCCCTCCTGGGCCTGCTGCCGAGCAACAGCCGGGTCAGCGGCAGCGTGAAGCTGGCGGGCAAGGAACTGCTGGGCGGAAGTGAGGCCAACATCCGTGCCGTCCGAGGCAAGGACGTGGCCGTCATCTTCCAGGAGCCAATGACCGCGCTGAACCCGGTCTACACCGTGGGCGCGCAGATCGTGGAGACCATCCGGCTGCACAACGAGGTGTCACCGGAGCAGGCGCGGGAACGCGCGGTCCGGATGCTCGAACTGGTCGAGCTGCCGGATCCGGAAAAGGCCTTCAAGTCCTATCCGCACCAGCTCTCCGGCGGCCAGCGGCAGCGTGCCATGATCGCCCAGTCGCTCTCCTGCGACCCGAAGCTGCTGATCGCCGACGAACCCACCACGGCCCTGGACGTCACGGTGCAGGCCGAAATCCTCGACCTGATGCGCAACCTGCGCAACAAGCTGGACAGCGCCATCGTGCTGATTACGCACGACATGGGCGTCGTGGCGGACCTGGCCGACCGGATCGCGGTGATGCGGCGGGGGCTGATCGTGGAAACCGGCACGGCGGCGGAGATCTTCCACAACCCCCAGCATGAGTACACCAAGGCCCTGCTGGACGCCGTCCCGCACCTGGGCCAGGGCGGCGAGGCCGACGGTGACGTGGACGTCACGGCCGCCCTCGCGGCGGCCACGCAGGCGGACCTGCAGGCCATCCCGCGCGAGGAACTGCTGCGCCGCGAGCGGCGCAACGCCGAGGCACTGGCCGCCGCCGAGGCCGCGAAGCCGCAGGGCGATCCGGTGCTGGAGCTGACCGACGTAGCCATCGAATACCCCAAGCAGGGCCGGGTGCCCGCGTTCCGGGCGGTCGAGGGGGCCAACCTGGCGATCTACCCGGGCCAGGTTGTCGGCCTGGTGGGGGAGTCCGGATCCGGCAAGACCACGATCGGACGCGCCGCCGTCGGCCTGCTGCCGGTCGCTGCCGGCACCATGAAGGTGGTGGGCCAGGACATTTCCGCGGCCAAGCGGAACGGGCGCCAGCTCCACGAGATGCGCCGCCATGTCGGGATGGTGTTCCAGGACCCCTCGTCCTCGCTGAACCCGCGCCTGCCGATCGGCGAGAGCATCGGAGAGCCGATGTTCCTGGCCGGCGTCGCCAAGGGAGCCGGGCTCCAGGGGAGGATCGAGGCCCTGCTGGACCAGGTGGAACTGCCGCGCAACTACCGCAACCGCTACCCGCACGAGCTCTCCGGCGGCCAGAAGCAGCGCGTGGGCATCGCCCGGGCCCTGTCGCTCAAGCCCAAGCTGATGGTGGCGGACGAACCCACCTCGGCGCTGGATGTCTCGGTCCAGGCCAAGGTACTGGAGCTCTTCCAGAACCTGCAGCAGGAGCTGGGCTTCGCCTGCCTCTTCGTCACCCACGACCTGGCCGTCGTCGACGTCCTCGCGGACCGGATCTGCGTGATGCAGCGGGGCCGGATCGTCGAGCAGGGCACCCGGGACCAGATCCTGCGGAACCCGCAGGAACCTTACACCCAGCGGCTTCTGGCCGCGGTGCCACTGCCGGATCCGGAGAAACAGCGCGAACGCCGGGAGCTCCGCGCGCAGCTCCTGTCAGGGGCCAGCTAGGGGCGGGGCCGGGCCCCGGGAGGGCGACGGGAGGTTTTTCGGTGAGGGGTGCTTAACCGGGAAGTGCGAGGGAGCGAATCCTACCAGCCGGTAATTCGTGACTTGAAATGCGTTGCGCGTGACGCTAGCCGTCATGATGCTGTCGAGTCACGGTTTGGCAACGGAGTTCCATGATCTGGACATCTTGCGGTTAGGCTACTTCCATATGTAGGCCACGTCACAGGGATATCCCTGTGCCCGGGCCTGCCGGGAAGCATAAGTCTCTCCCGCAGAACTCCCACAACTCTTAGGAGGCGGAATGCGTTTTTCGCGCACTTCCAAAGCACTGGGCCTGGTGGCGATCGCTGCCATGACCCTTACCGGTTGCGGCGGCGGCGGTTCCAACACCGCTGGCGGCAGCACCGGTGGCGACACCAGCAAGGTCATCATCGCCGACGGTTCCGAGCCGCAGCGTCCGCTGATGCCGGCCGACACCAACGAAGTTGGCGGCGGCAAGGTCATCGACATGATGTTCTCGGGCCTGGTCAGCTATGACCCCAGCGGCAAGCCCGTGAACGAGCTCGCCGAGTCCATTGAGGGCAAGGACGGCCAGCACTTCACCATCAAGATCAAGAAGGACCAGAAGTTCACCAACGGCGAGGCCATCACGGCCAAGACGTTCGTCGACTCCTGGAACTTCGGCGCCGCTGCCAAGAACGCGCAGCTCAGCGGCAACTTCTTCGAGTCCATCAAGGGCTACGACGAGGCCAGCAAGGAAGGCTCCACGGTCGAGACCATGTCCGGCCTGAAGGTCGTTGACGACCAGACCTTCACCGTTGAACTGTCCCAGCCGGAGTCCGACTGGCCGCTGCGCCTCGGCTACACCGCCTTCGTGCCGGTCCCGTCCGGTGCCCTGAAGGACCCGAAGGGCTTCGGCGAGAAGCCGGTCGGCAACGGCCCGTACAAGATGGCGGAC
>DASSXE010000403.1:0-2302 GCA_035704125.1 Arthrobacter sp. | reverse complement strand
TCCTGGCGTGCGGGACAGTGGCCCTGGCGGCACTCATTGCCGGAGGAGTGACCGGGATGCGGGTGCCGGAGCCGGGCACCCTGGAGCGGCTGATGGGCTATCCCATCACGATCGGCACGGCCATGGTAGGGCTGGTTGTCGCTCAGCGGGTCCGCAAGGAACGGGTGGCGCGAAAGGACCGGCGTGCGGGGCTCATCCCGTCCGCCGGGGGCGCCGCCGGGCAGCACGCCCGGTCCGGCCGCTAAGGCCCGGCGCCCGGGGTGTCGCATGTCTCATCCGGCGGGTGCCGTGCACTATCATGGGGGCATTCACCGGAATGACCCGGAGTCTCGTGCCGGGGTCAGTTCCGGTGCACGCCGAATCACCGACTTAGCAGTGTTGGGGACGAATGTCTGAACGACGAGTTGTGCCGGTCCAGGTAGCGACTTCTTTCGGCGACCCCGCGAATGTCACCCTTAGCACGGCCGCCCGGATTTCGGAGCGCGCGCTGTGACGGTTGAGGCCCCGGCCGCGCCGGCCGGAAACGTCCCCCCGTCACCCCTGGCCGCTGCGCCCGCGCCAGTGCAGGCGAATGCCGTCGCGGTGCGGCTGCTGGCCCCCGGACTTATCGAAGTCCAGCTCCCGCCAAACGGCGACGTCGGAGGCCCGGAAGCCGTGATGGCGGCCGTTGCCGTGCAGGACCTCGCGGAGGGCAAGCGGGTGGCGTTAATGATCGTGGTCTCCGGGGTCGTCGGTGTCAGCGTCGACGCCAGGCGCGTCTACGCCGAGTCGGTCACCTCCCGCGCCGTCGCCCTGGTGGGGGAGAGCCCCGTCGACCGGGTGATCGCGCACTACCTGCTGCGGTCGCGAAGCGAGTCCATCCCGGCGGAGTTCTTCCTGTCCCGCCCAGCAGCCCTCGAATGGTTAAGGCAGTACACCGCGTGAAAAGTGATCCGGATCCCAGGCTCCATAATCTGGTCGAGGGTATCGTCCGGATTGCCAGCGGCGATCTGAGCACCCGCATTCCCCACTCGGGGGCGCGCGACGACGTTGCCGCCGTGATCGCGGGAATCAACCTGATGGCCGATGACCTGCAGACCATTTACCAGGAGCTCGAAGAGCGCGTCGACAGCCGGACGGCCATGCTGCGCGAGGCCCAGGTTGAACTGGAGCGGATGGCGCTGACCGACCCCCTGACCCAGCTCGCAAACCGGACCGCCCTGAACTCCGTCTTGAGCCACGCGCTGGCAGAGACCTCGCGCGGCGAACTTCCTCCCGCGCTGCTGATCCTCGATTTGGATTCCTTCAAGGGCATCAATGACACGCTCGGCCACAGCGCGGGGGACGACGTGCTTCGGGTGATCGCGCGGCGGCTCCAGGACGCCGTCCGCGTCACCGACACCGTTGCCCGGCTGGGCGGCGACGAGTTCGCCGTCATGCTCCCCAAATCGAACCTGGTCAGGGCCCGCCGCGTGGCCAACCGGATCCTCAGGGCGCTCAGTGAGAGCCTCGAGATCGGCGACCTGCGCGTCACCTGCGGGACCAGCATCGGCGTCCGGGTGGCCGAGCCTGGCCAGTCCGTTGATGACCTGGTGATGGAAGCGGACACCGCCATGTATGCGGCCAAGGCCCAGCCGCACAGCGGGATCAAGGTCTTCGAGCCGGCACTGCTGTACGCTCGCCGGCTGCAGAGCCTGATGGTGACCGAAATGCGCGAGGCAATCCTCGAGGATCAGCTGGTGTTGCACTACCAGCCCGTGGTGGAGCTCGCCTCCGGCCGGGTGGAGGGCGTCGAGGCGCTGGTCCGGTGGAACCACCCCGAACGGGGGCTGCTGATGCCGGACCAGTTCATCCCGCTGGCGGAAGAAACCGGGATGATCGTTGACCTGGGTCACTGGGTCCTGCGCACCGCTGTCCGCCAGTTGCGCCGGTGGCAGGAGGAGCTGCCGCTGGACAGCGACTTCTCCATGCGCGTCAACATTTCCACCACCGAGCTGCAGAACCTTGAGCTCATCGAGCACGTGCAGGACATCCTTCGTGAAACGGGCGTCGACGCCGCCAACCTGATCATTGAGCTGACGGAGTCGATGGCCGTGACCGGCGGCGACGTCGACAAGTACTCGCTCAGCGGCCTGCGTCAGCTCGGCGTGCAGCTGGAGATCGACGATTTCGGTACCGGCTACTCGTCCATCAGCTATTTGCGGCGGCTGCCGGTGAATGTCGTCAAGATCGACCGGAGCCTGATCGACGGGCTGGGAACGGACGAGGAGCAAAGCCGCTTCGTAGAGGCGGTGCTCCACCTGATTCACGCCTGCGGCCTCAA
>DASSXE010000303.1:0-3980 GCA_035704125.1 Arthrobacter sp. | reverse complement strand
GGTGCCGATGTAATTGTGGTTCAGCATGCGTGCCTCTTCTTGGGCAAGCACAACTACGCGACGGGCACGGTCCGTAAATCGCTCAAACATTTCGCCACACTCCTAGCTACGACGTACTTTGATGCTACGTGGCGGAGTTCGTAATTTGGGGCTTGTTCGCCTAGGGGGAAACCGGGAACCGTCCGGGGTGCCACCGCGGCACCCCGACGCCGCCGGTCCGGGGCACCGGCCAGGCGCGCGTTCACGCCCGGTTACTTCCGCCAAAGCCCGCCCGACACGGCGCGCCCCCGGTTCATGCGGACGGTTCCGGACGGTAACCGGGCGGGAACGCACAGGCCGGCCGGGGACGACAAAGCCCCCGCCGAATGGGCGGGGGCCAGTCAATGCAATTGCTCCGGTCACAGCGGCCGGAAGTGGCTTTAGGCCTAGGAATTCGCCTTTTGGTAGGCTTCCTGAATTTCGGCCTGGATTCGTCCGCGGCTGTTCACCGCGTAACCATTCTCCCTGGCCCACTGGCGAATCTGGGCCGAGTCCTGATTACGCCCGCTGGTTACCTTGGACCGGGTGGCCCGGCCGCTCGATGTCTTACGCGCCTGGTTTACGTACCGCTCGAGTGCCGAGCGGAGTTCTGAAGCGTTACCGGACGACAGGTCAATTTCGTAGCTGACCCCGTCCAGGCCAAACCGGACAGTTTCGTCCGCGGATCCCCCATCCAGATCATCTACGAGGATGATTTTAACTTTCTGTGCCATAAAGACTCTCTTTTCGAAGGGAGAAGCATTTAGAAAAGCAGGATGTAACTGTAAAAAGTATCCATCGCTTTACGGCCGGGAGTCAAAGCGGAAAATTCCGCCCAAAGAAAAACAGCAGGGCGGGAATAGGGTTTCTAACGCTGCTCGGGGGAATGCCCGGGTTCCGGAGCTGAATTCTGCTGCTGGGCGACCACCGCCGCCTCGGCCTGGGCGCGGGCCTCAGCCTGCCGTTCGGACTTATCGGCGTTAAAGATTGCCTTCATGGCAAACCAAAAAATCAGTCCCACCACGACGGACGGGAGCAGAACGGCAATGTAATCCATGGTCAGTGTCCTTCGGGCTTCAGCAGCGGGAAGAGGATGGTTTCGCGGATGCCGGCGCCGGTGAAGAGCATTACCAGCCGGTCGATGCCCAAGCCGATGCCGCCCATCGGCGGGGCGCCGTACTCCAGGGCGCGGAGGAAGTCCTCGTCCAGCTGCATGGCCTCGACGTCGCCGGCCGCGGAGCGCCGGGACTGCTCGGTGAGGCGTTCGCGCTGGATCACCGGGTCGATCAGCTCGGAGAAGGCGGTGCCGCGCTCCATGCCGCCGATGATCAGGTCCCACGCCTCGATCAGGCGGTCGTCCTCGCGGTGGTGGCGGGCCAGCGGCTGCGCCGACGGCGGGTAGTCGTAGACGAAGGTGGGGTTGAGCAGCGTCGGCTCGACCAGTTCGCCGAAGAGCTCGACGACGAGCTTCTCCGCGTCCCAGGCCGCATCGACCTTGACCTCGTGCTTGGCGGCGATGGCCAGCAGCTCGGAGACCGGGGTCTCCGGGGTGATGTCCTCGCCGACGAAGTCGGAAAGGCCCGGGTAGACGGCCATCCAGGCCCAGTCGCCGTCGAGGTTGATCTCGCCGGCCTCGGTCTGGAGCACGCGGCCCACGCCGGCCGCGTCGGCGGCGTCGAGGATGATTTCCTTGATCCGGTCCGCCATGACGAACTGGTCGGCCCAGGCCTCGTAGCTTTCCAGCGTGGTGAATTCCGGGCTGTGCGTGGAGTCGACGCCCTCGTTGCGGAAGACCCGGCCCATGTCGTAGACCCGGTCGATGCCGCCGACGACGGTGCGCTTGAGGTACAGCTCGGTGGCGATGCGCAGCGTCATCTTCTGGTCGAACGCGTTCATGTGCGTCTCGAAGGGCCGGGCGGTGGCGCCGCCGTGCACCAGCTGCAGCATGGGGGTTTCCACCTCCACGTAGCCCTGGCGGTGCAGGGTTTCGCGGATGGAGCGGGTGATCGCGGCGCGGGTGTAGACCATTTCGCGGGCCTCGTCGCGGACAATCAGGTCCACGTAGCGCTGGCGGACGCGGGTTTCCTCGTTCAGTTCGGCGTGCAGCACCGGCAGTGGGCGCAGCGCCTTGGACGCCATGGACCAGGACCCGGCCATGACCGAGAGCTCGCCACGGCGGGAGGAGATGACCTCACCCTTGATGAAGACGTGGTCGCCGAGGTCCACCAGGGACTTCCAGTCCGCGAGCGCTTCCTCGCCGACGTTTGCGAGGCTGAGCATGACCTGGAGCCGGACGGCCTTGCCATCGACGCCGCCCTCCTGCAGGGTGGCGAAGCAGAGCTTGCCGGTGTTGCGGATGAAGACGATGCGGCCGGTCACGCCGACGACGTCGCCGGTGGTCTCGTCGGCGACGAGGTGGGCATACTTCTCCCGGATCTCTGTCAGCGAGTGCGTCCGCTCGACCCCCACCGGGTAGGCCTCAATTCCGCGTTCGATCAGCTTGGCGCGCTTTTCCATGCGGACCAGCGTCTGCTCGCTGGCCTCGGAGTGCTCGGCGGCGGTGTGCGGGGCGGGGGTTTTTTGGGAAGTCACAATTCCTAAGTTTACCGGCGTTCTTCCGCGGCCGGGATCAGGGCGGCGATCAGGGCACCGCGGCCGCTGGGTGATGACGGCATCCGTGGGCTGCGCCGCTCCGGTGGTGAGGGGGCCCTGGGGTCCCGGCAGACCTGTCGATGCCGGGCCCGGCCATGGCCTCGGCAGCGGTCGGTGGCACTAGAATCGGGGGCGACCGCTGTCGAAAGGACCCCCTTGGCTAAGCTCTACTTCCGCTACGGCGCGATGAACTCCGGCAAGTCGACGGGGTTGCTGCAGGCCGCGTTCAATTACGAGGAGCGCGGCCAGCGGGTGCTGCTCGCCAAGCCGGACATCGATACCAAGGGCGACACCGACGTCGTATCCCGCCTGGGCATGACCCGGTCGGTGGATTTCCTGATTCCCGCCGGCGCGGACGCCCGGGGACTGTTCTCGGCGCTGGCGCACGGCGACGATCCGGACGCGCTGCTGCAGCACGTGGACACCCCGCCGGTGGCCTGCCTGCTGGTGGACGAGGCCCAGTTCCTGGAACCGGAGCAGGTAGACGACCTGTTCCGCATCGCCGTCCTGGACAACGTGCCGGTGCTCGCCTACGGCATCCGTACCGATTTCCGGACCCGTGCCTTCCCCGGATCGCTTCGGCTGCTGGAGATCGCGCACACCCTCGAGGAGCTCAAGACCATCTGCCGCTGCGGCCGCAAGGCGATTTTCAACACCCGGCGGATCGGTGACCGGGTGGTGTTCGACGGCGAACAGGTGGCCATCGACGGCCAGGATGCCTGGTACGAATCATTGTGCGGGTCCTGCTATCTCGAGGTATCCGGCGGCCGCCTCGGCTAGGCTCAAGACATGACCCGCGAGAACATCCAAACCCCCGACGGCGGAACCCTTGAGTTGTTCAGCACGGGGGCGGAGCTTGCCGCGGCGGGTTCCGGCGTCGTCGTCGTGTCCGCCTCGATGGTGACCGCCGCCGACTACACCCGTTTCGCCCAGAAGCTCAGCGCCGCCCTGGGCCGTCCGGTCCACACCTTCAACCGGCGCGGCCGGGGCTCGTCCTCACCGCAGCCGGAGGACTACACGCTGGATGTGGACATCCGCGACCTGGATACCGTCATGCGCCACACCGCCAGCACTGACGTATTCGGCCACAGCTTCGGCGGCGCGGTGGCCCTGCACGCCGCCCGCACCCTGCCGGTGGAACGGCTGGCCGTCTACGACCCGGCCGTCTCCGTCAACCACAGCGTCACGGCGGAGTGGACCCCCGAATATGAACGCCTGACGGCCGCCGGCGACGACGACCGCGCCCTCGCCGTGCTGGTCCGCGGCCTGGAGACCGGCAGCGCGCTGTCCCGGATGCCGCTGTCCATGCT
>DASSXE010000274.1:0-3033 GCA_035704125.1 Arthrobacter sp. | reverse complement strand
GATCTGGGCCAGCCAGGTGAGGGTGGCCGGATCGTTGACCAGCGGGTACTGGATGGTGCGGTCCTTGTGCGTGATGGATGCGCGCGGCACCCAGCCCGGGGTGGAATGGTCCAGATTCTTCTGGAAGAACATCTCACCGGGAGACTCGGCCGTACCGACGCCGTGGACCCAGCGCTTGCGGGTGGCGGGCCGGTTCGCCGCGGCCGGGATCAGCACGGGCGCCACGGCGGCGTAGTAGGCCAGGACGTCGGCCTTGGTGGTTCCCGTGGCCGGGTACATCACCTTGTCCAGGTTGGTGAGGACAAGTTCGCGGCCGTCGACCCGGACCCGTTCCTTGCTATCGGCCACGGGGCTTCACCTCCGTGCGGCACTGGTGTTCACTTGAGCCATGAGAGCCATTTGGAAAGGCGCAATCGCGTTCGGCCTGGTCAACGTTCCGGTCAAGGTCTACAGCGCGACGGAGGATCACGACATCAGCCTGCACCAGGTCCATAACGCCGACGGCGGCAGGATCCGCTACCAGCGCCGCTGCGAGGTCTGCAGCAAGGTGATCGATTACGAGGACATCGACAAGGCCTACGAGGATGACGGCCGCACGGTGATCCTCAGCCGCGAGGAGCTGAAGTCGATCCCGGCGGAGAACAGCCACGAAATCGAGGTGGTGCAGTTTGTGCCGGCCGACCAGCTGGACCCGATGATGTTCGAGAAGAGCTACTACCTCGAACCGGACGCCAAGTCGCCCAAGGCGTACGTGCTGCTGCGCCGGGCCCTGGAGGACACGGACCGGGTGGCGGTGGTGCAGTTCGCCCTGCGCGAGAAGACCCGGCTGGGCGCGCTCCGGATCCGCGGCGACGTGCTGGTCCTGCAGGGGCTGCTGTGGGCCGATGAGGTGCGCGAGGCGAGCTTCCCGGCGCTGGAAACCAGCGTGCGGATCTCCGCGCAGGAACGGGAAATGTCCGCGGCGCTGGTGGATTCGATGGCTGCCGACTTCGAGCCCGCGCAGTTCACCGACGACTACCAGCTCCAGCTGCGCCAGTTGATCGACGCCAAGATTGAGCAGGGCGAGTCGCTGGACACTGAGGAGACCTTCGGCGCACCGGCGGCCGAGTCCGGCACCGGCGAGGTGATCGACCTGATGGACGCGCTGAAGCGCAGCATCGAACGGAAGCGGGGTGCCGCGTCCGACGGCGGCGCCAGCGGCAGTTCGTCCGGCGGCGGTGCCAAGGGCGCAGCCGCGGGAGGGAAGGCTGCTGCTTCCAAGGCAGGTCCCGCCAAGGCCGGCGCGGCCAAGACTCCTGCCGCCAAGACTCCTGCGGCCAAGACGGGTACCGCCAAGACCAGCACGGCCAAGGCGGATGCGGCCAAATCCACCTCGGCCAAAACCACCACGGCGAAGGGTGCCGCGCGAAAGGGCGCCTAGCGCAACGCAGACAGCACGTGGCCGCGCCGTCACGGCTTAGGAATTCCGCAGAGCGGAGATCAGTTCGCTCTTCTTTTTCGCCGAGTACCCGGTGAGGCCGATCTCTTTGGCCTTTTTCTTCAGCTCGGGGACCGTCCAGTCCCCGTAGTCGCCGGAACTGCCGCCTTTGCGGCCGACGTCGGACCGTCCCCGCTTGGCCGCGGCGTTGGAGATCCGCGCCGCCTTCTGCTTGGAGGCGCCGTCGTCGATCAGCGCCTCATACATCTCGGGATCCTTGATGCTCGGATTCCCGGACCCCTGAGGGGTGCCCTTCTTGGTCGGCATGGTCATCCCTTTCCTTCGGTCCGGATCAGGTCCGGCGCCCGGCAGGCATTGGCCGTGCGCCGCGTTTCCCAAGCTAGCGAGGCCCGGCAGGGAACACAAGCACCCCGTCAGCGAACTGATCTGTCGCTCCGCGGAGCCCATCGGTGCCGCCGCCTTAAACGCCGAACGGCCGCCGGCCCGCCCCGTGAAGGGGTGGGCCGGCGGCCGTCTGGGGTGACTACTCGGCGTCGTGGTCCGTTTCGAGGATCTGGACCAGGCGGTCGAGGGCGGCGTCCGCGCCGTCGCCCTCGGCCCGCAACACCACAACCTCGCCGTGCGAGGCTCCCAGGCTCATCAGCGACAGGATGCTGGCGGCGTCCATGGCCTCGTCCACGGGTTCGCCGAGCCGGGCGATGGTGATCTCCAGATCGAACTCGCCAGCGGCCTCGGCAAAGATGGCGGCCGGGCGGGCATGCAGCCCGACGCGGCTGGCAATGGTGGCGTTACGTTCGGTCATTGTTGCTCCTTGATTTCAGCTTCGGATGATCAGCTTGGAATGTCTGCGGCGGACCGGCTTAGACGGTTACGGGAACCGGTTCCACCGTATCAACGGTCTTCTTGACTGCCCAGCGCTTGAGCGCGACGACCGACACCGCGGTGACCACCGTGCCCACCGCGATCGAGACGAAGAACATCAGGAAGTTGTCGATTGCGAAGAAGACGAAGAACCCGCCGTGGGGTGCCTTCGAGCCGACGCCTGCCGCCATCGAAATGGCTCCGGTCACCGCGCCGCCCAGCATGCTGGCCGGGATGACGCGCAGCGGGTCGGCCGCGGCGAACGGGATGGCGCCTTCGGAGATGAAGGACGCGCCCAGCAGCCAGGCCGCCTTGCCGTTTTCCTGCTCAGCGAGGCTGAACAGCTTCTTGTTCAGGACGGTCGAGGCCAGGGCCATGGCCAGCGGCGGCACCATGCCGGAAGCCATCACGGCTGCCATGATCTGCCAGGGGGCCTGGTTGTCGATGGAGGCGGCGCCGAGGCCGGCGACGGCGAACGAGTAGGCAACCTTGTTGACCGGGCCGCCGAGGTCGAAGCACATCATCAGGCCGAGGATCACGCCGAGGGCGATGGCGCCGGCACCGGTCAGGCCGGAGAGCCAGGAGTTCAGGCCGTTGGTGATGGCCACGATCGGGCCGCCGAGGATCAGGAACATCAGGCCAGAGGCCACCAGGGAGGCGAGCAGCGGGATGATCACCACCGGCATCAGGCCGCGCAGCCAGCGGGGCACCTGCAGGCGTCCGATGACCAGGGC
>DASSXE010000199.1:0-4257 GCA_035704125.1 Arthrobacter sp. | reverse complement strand
GGCCAGGCCGACCAGGGCGTTCAGGTTCGCGCCGTCGATGTAGACCTGGCCGCCGGCGGCGTGGATCGCGTCGCACACCTCGCGGACGTCGGCGTCGTACACCCCGTGCGTGGACGGGTAGGTGATCATGATGCAGGACAGCGCGTCCTTGTGCAGCTCGATCTTGGCCTGCAGGTCCGCATGGTCGATGGTGCCGTCCGCCGCGGTGGCGACGACGACGACCTTCATGCCGGCCAGCACCGCGGAGGCAGCGTTGGTGCCGTGGGCCGAGGCCGGGATCAGGCAGACGTTGCGCTGGGCGTCACCGCGGGAGAGGTGGTAGCCGCGGATCGCGAGCAAGCCGGCGAGCTCGCCCTGGGAACCGGCGTTGGGCTGGATGGAGACCTGGTCGTAGCCGGTGATCTCGGTCAGCTGCGCTTCGAGGTCATCGATCAGTTCCCGCCAGCCCGCGGTCTGGGATTCGGGGGCGAAGGGGTGGATGGAGGCGAACTCCGGCCAGGAGATCGCTTCCATCTCCGCCGTCGCGTTCAGCTTCATGGTGCAGGAGCCCAGCGGGATCATGGTGCGGTCCAGGGCCAGGTCACGGTCCGAGAGCCGGCGGATGTAGCGCAGCAGCTGCGTCTCGGAGCGGTGCGTGTTGAACACCGGGTGCTGGAGGTAGTCGGAGGTTCGTTCGACGGCGGCGTCGAGAGCGAAGCCTTCCACGGAATCTACGACCGTGGCGCCGAAGGCGGCGACGACGTCGGCGACGTGTTTCGCCGTCGTGGCTTCATCGGCAGAGATACCGACCGTGTCCGCGTCGATGGACCGCAGGTTGATGCCCTTGGCGTCCGCGGCGGCAATCATGTCCGCAGCCTTGCCCGGAACGGAGACGGTGACAGTGTCGAAGAAAGAGGTGTGCAGCACGTCCAGACCGGCGGCCTTCAGCGAGGCGGCGATGGTCCGGGCGTGGCCGTGAACGGTCTCGGCGATGGCCTTCAGCCCGTCCGGGCCGTGGTAGACGGCGTAGAAGGAAGCGACGATGGCCAGCAGCGCCTGCGCGGTGCAGATGTTGGAGGTGGCCTTCTCGCGGCGGATGTGCTGCTCGCGGGTCTGCAGCGCCAGCCGGTAGGCGGGGACTCCGGCGTTGTCCTTGGACACGCCCACCAGGCGGCCGGGCATGGAGCGTTCCAGGCCCTTCTGGACGGCCATGTACGCGGCGTGCGGGCCGCCGAAGAACAGCGGCACGCCGAGGCGTTGGGCGGAGCCGACGGCGATGTCCGCGCCCTGCTCGCCCGGCGAGGTGATCAGGGTCAGGGAGAGCAGGTCAGCGGCCACGGTCACCAGCGCGCCGCGCTCCTTGGCGTCGGCGATGACGGCGGTGTGGTCGAAGACGCGGCCGGAGGCGCCGGGCTGCTGCAGCACGACGCCGTTGATGATGCCCTCGGGCAGGCCCTTGGAGAGGTCGGCGACCTCAACCTCGAAGCCGAGGGCCTCGGCGCGGCCCTTGACGATCGCGATGGTCTGCGGCAGGCAGTCGGCGTCCAGGACGGTCTTGCCGTCGTGGGCCGCCTTGTTCTTGTTCGCCCGGCGCATCATCAGCACGGCTTCGGCGACGGCGGTGGCTTCGTCCAGCAGCGAGGCGTTGGCGATCGGGAGCCCGACGAGGTCCTGGACCATGGTCTGGAAGTTCAGCAACGCTTCGAGCCGGCCCTGCGAGATTTCCGGCTGGTACGGGGTGTAGGCCGTGTACCAGGCCGGGGCCTCGAGGATGTTGCGGCGGATGACGGCGGGAGTGACGGTGTCGTAGTAGCCCTGGCCGATCATCTGCACGGCGGTCTTGTTCTTCGCGGCAAGCTTGCGCAGGGCGGCCAGGACCTCGACTTCACTGAGCGCCGAGGGCAGCGCGAGGTCAGCGTCCTGACGGATGTCTTTCGGAACGGCGGTGTCCACGAGCGCATCGACGGTGTCGTAGCCGACAGCCTTCAGCATGGTGTCGACGTCGGCCTGGCGGCGGGCGCCGATATGCCGGTCGACGAAGGACGTGGAGGCTGAGGTAACAGTCACAAGGAACTCCATAACTAAGGCGGCGCAGGGTACGCCGCATTGATTCGGGTTCCTCCCCGCTCTGTATTGGACCTGAGAGTTTCCGCGCAGCCGCTGATGGGGGCCCCGCTTGCACCGTCGGTGAATCCGGGCGCCGGGAGCGCGCGGACTGCTTTCCAGAGTGGCCTCGCCGCGGCGGTACATGGGCCTGAGAGATTCCTGGGGAGGATTTGCTCCTACGGCGCCTGCGTGTACCTACTAGCAGAACTCTCCCGCCGCAGATCAAAGGCATATTCAATTGCTCGTGACCGTAGTCACAGCTTCATTGTCCTATGCCGGAAGCGCGTCCGCAAACTCCGGCGCACGGGACGGCTCCGGGTTACGGCCGACGCCGGGCTAGGGTGGAGCCGGTGCCGCCATCGGGCGGGCAGCCGGGGAACGTTACGGGATGAGGAGTGCAGGCATGGTGGAGCGTAGGCCGTTCGGAGACACAGGATTGGACGTCTCCATCGTGGGACTGGGCGCCGGGCAGATCGGCGAAAATGAGGTCACCGAAGCCGAGGCGGCGGAGGTACTCAACGGCGCACTGGATTTGGGCGTCACCCTGATCGACACCGCCGCCAGCTACGGATTGAGTGAGGAACGCATCGGCCGGCATGTCGGCCAGCGGCGGGACGAGTTCATACTGTCCACCAAGGGCGGTCCCAAGATCAATGGCCAGCGGGACTGGTCGCCGGGCAGCGTCCGCGAAAGCATCGAGCAGTCCCTGCGGCTGACCCGCTCCGAGCGGATCGACATCTTCTACCTGCACTCGTGCCCGCTTGAGGTCCTGCAGCGGGGCGAGTTGCAGGACACCCTCGACGCGGCCGTGGCGGAGGGCAAGATCGGCGTCGCCGGCTACAGCGGGGACAACCAAGCGCTGGCCTTCGCCGTCGAGTCCGGCCGGTTCGGCGCGATCGAAACCAGCGTCAACATCGCCGACCAGTGGAACCTCCGCAACGTCCTGGGCCGCCGGCCCGAACAGGGAGTCATCGCCAAGCGTCCCATCGCGAACGCCCCCTGGCGGTTCGCCGAGCGCCCCTCGGGCCATTACGCGGAACTGTACTGGGAACGCCTGCAGGCCCTGCCCCTCGACCCCGGCGGCCTGGACTGGGACGAGCTCGCGCTGCGCTTCACGGTCTTCGCGCCCGGCGTGCATACCGCGATCACCGGCACCGCCAAGCTGGACCACCTGCGCCGCAACCTCGCCATTGCCGCCCGGGGACCCCTTCCGGCGGCGGACCTGGACGGCATCGACCGCGCCTGGCAGGCCGCGGGCTCCGACTGGCCGGCGTCGACCTAGCCGCGGAGCCGTTCGACGGCGGCCAGCAGGCTTTCGACGTCGCCGTCCACCGTGAGCGGCGCCCCGCCGGGGCCACGGGCGAGCATGGCGTTGAAGTAGAGGCCGTCCCCCATGTACAGCACCGGCTTGGCCATCGCCGGGCCGACGTCGGCCGCGAGCAGCTCCAGCCAGCTGGCCTGCACGGCCGCCATCCGCCGCAGCGTTTCGGCGTGCGCCACCTCGGCCAGCCGGGTGGCGGCCACGAAGACCCGGTCCAGGGCGGTATCGGCCCACACCGAAGATGTGATGAAGTACGCCGCCGCACCCTCCGGGGCGGCGGCCATGGCCGCCAGGTCCTCCGCGAGGAGCCGGTCCAGCCGCTCCAGAAGCACCGAGATCATGGCCTCCTTGGTGGGGAAGTGGTACAGCAGTCCTCCCTTGGAGACGCCGGCCCGCCGGGCTACCGCGTCCAGCGTGGCGGCCCGCTCCCCCTCGGCGATGAGCAGGGACTCGAAGGCGTCGAGGACGGCTTCGCGGGCGACGGGTTTCCTGGGCATGGCTCCCATCATGCCCGCTTCATCCTCCCGTTCTTAACTGTACCGTCCAGACGGTACAGTTAAAAGCATGAGCAATGCCCTCTTCCTCCCCGACACCCAGGCCGCGCGGAGCCTCCGTGCACCCTGGCGTGACTGGCTGGCATTGTCGCTGTTGATGTTCCCGGTCCTGCTGGTTGCCGTGGATAACACCGCCCTGACCTTCGCGTTGCCCGCGATCGCCCGCGACCTGGACGCCACCGGGGTCCAGCTTCTCTGGGTGGTCGACGCCTACCCGCTGGTCCTGGCCGGACTGCTGGTCGCGATGGGCAGCCTGGGCGACCGGATCGGGCGCCGCCGTCTCCTGCTCGTCGGCGC
>DASSXE010000125.1:0-7196 GCA_035704125.1 Arthrobacter sp. | reverse complement strand
TGGTCCTGAACACCACGGACGTCGACGAAATCGTCGAGACGCTGGTTCGGCTGCGCCCCAGCTTCGGTGCCGTCAACCTCGAAGACGTCTCCGCGCCGCGCTGCTTCGAACTCGAGGAGAAGCTGATCGAGGCCCTCGACTGCCCGGTCATGCACGATGACCAGCACGGCACCGCCGTCGTCGTCCTCGCCGCCCTGACCGGCGCCGCGAAGGTGACGGGCCGCGAACTCGCGGGCCTGCGCGTGGTGGTCTCCGGCGCCGGTGCCGCCGGGATCGCCGTGGCGGAAATCCTGCTGACGGCGGGCATCGACGACGTCGTGCTGCTGGACTCCCGTGGCGTCATCAACCGGGAGCGGGCCGACATTGCCGCTGATCCGGCCAGCAAGAAGGCCCAGCTCGCGGCCCGGAGCAACCCGCGCGGCCTCAGCGGCGGGCCCGGCGAGGCGCTCAGCGGGGCGGACGTCTTCATCGGCGTCTCGTCCTCACGGCTCGACGAGGCGCACCTCGCGCAGATGAACGACGGCGCGATCGTCTTCGCGCTGTCCAACCCTGACCCCGAGGTGCTTCCGGAGGTGGCAGCCAAGTATGCCGCCGTCGTCGCCACCGGCCGGAGCGATTTCCCGAACCAGATCAACAACGTCCTGGCCTTCCCCGGGATCTTCCGCGGCGCCCTCGACGCCGGCGCCCGGCGGATCACTCCGGCCATGAAGCTGGCCGCCGCCCGGGCCATCGCGGCCCTTGCCGAGGACGGGCTGTCCGCCGATTACATCGTGCCCAGCCCGCTGGACCCCCGCGTCGCCCCGGCCGTCTCCGCAGCCGTCGCCGCCGCCGTCGAGGCCGGGTAACCCTAGACTGGGCCGGTGAACCCCGAACCGCTGGTAACGATCCTCTGCGGCCTGGCCATCCTCACCGGGATGGCAGGCATCATCATCCCCGTGCTGCCCGGCAGCATCCTGATAGCCCTCAGCCTGCTGGCCTGGGCGCTCTGGGGCGGCGCCGGCGCCACCGGCTGGGTGGTCTTCGCGGTGGGCCTGGTCCTGGTCCTGGCCGGCATGGCCGCCGGTGCCGTCCTGACCGGCCGGAAGCTCAAGCAGCACCGGATCCCCGGCCGTTCCGTCGTCACCGGCCTGGTCTTTGGCGTGGCGGGCATGTTCATCATTCCCGTGGTGGGGCTCTTTCTTGGCTTCGCCGCCGGGCTGTTGCTGAGCGAACTCCACCGCACCCGCGCCTGGGGGACGGCGGCCGCCTCAAGCTGGGCTGCCCTGAAGGCGACGGGGCTGGGCATGCTGGCCGAGTTCGGGCTGGCCTGCCTGGCCGCGAGCACCTGGCTGATCGGCGTCTGGACCGCGGCCGTCGCCTGACGGCCCGTGCCGCGACGGCCCGGTCCGCAGCCTCCCGGCCGGGAGAGCAGCGCTTCAGTCCTCCAGCAGGCCCGTGGTCCGGTACGGGATCACCTCGCGCAGGAACATGCTGGTGGAGGTCCGGACGATGCCCGGGCACAGCCGGATCTCCTCCGAGACGCGGTACAGGTCGTCAGGGCTGGTGGCCACCACCCGGATCAGCAGGTCGGTGTCGCCGGCCGGCGCGTGGCACTCCAGCACCTCGGGGATGTTCCGCAGCGCTGCGATCGCTTCATTGAGGTGGCTCTGGTCCAGTTCCGCGCTCACCGCGGCCGCCACCCCGCGGCCCAGGGCCGCGGGCAGGACCCGGCTGCTGTTCGGCCGGAGCGCCCCCGACGCCGTCATCCGTTCAAGCCGCGACTGCACCGTCCCGCGCGCCAGCCCCAGCTTCTGGGCCAGCAGCATGATGGGCATCCGGGGATCCCCGTCGAGAGCCAGGAGGATGCGGCGATCCGTGCCGTCGAGCTGCTGCAATCTGATCACTCCCTGCTAATGGTTTGGGTGCGTCTTGGTCAGTCTGACCAGTGACGCGGTGGTCCGTTGCATCAACTGTAGAACTCCTGCTCAAATGGTGGCAACAAAGGGATGCCAGCCACCGCCGGTACCCGAAGGCTACAGATCCCCCGGTACACCTCCCGGACTCTGGATGAGGCCCCCGCAAGGAGCCCGCCGCTGATTGACTCTTGTTCACGCATCGTCTTTCCGCACACCCTGGCAAGAGCCCCTGAGCCCCCGACGTCGGATTTCCGAAGTCATCGGTGGCTGAGGGGCTCTTGTGGTGTCCGGCATAGGCTAAAGCCATGAACCCTGCCGGCCGCTTTGCCCCCAGCCCCTCCGGTGAACTGCATGTGGGCAACCTCCGGACCGCCATCCTCGCCTGGCTGTTTGCCCGGTCCACCGGCCGCCGTTTCCTGCTGCGCGTGGAGGACCTGGACCGCGCCCGTTCCGGCGCCGAGGCGGAACAGCTCCGTGACCTCGCCGCCGTCGGCATCACCTGGGACGGCGGGATCGTCCGGCAGACCGAACGCGAACACCTCTATGCCGCGGCCATCGACCGGCTGAGTGCTGCGGGCCTGACCTATGAATGCTTCTGCACCCGGCGCGAAATCCAGGACGCGCCGTCGGCGCCGCACGCACCCCAGGGCGCCTACCCGGGAACCTGCCGGAACCTCGGCGCCGCCGAGCGTGCGGCCAAGCGGGCTAACCGCCCGGCGGCACTCCGGCTCCGGGCCGCCGTCTCGGAGGCCACCGTGCAGGACCTGCTGTCCGGGAGCTTCACCGGGACGGTGGACGATTTCGTGCTGCGCCGCACCGACGGCGTTACCGCCTACAACCTGGCCGTGGTGGTCGACGACGCCGACCAGGGGATCGACCAGGTGGTCCGCGGCGACGACCTGCTTCCGTCCACACCGCGGCAGGCGTACCTCGCGGGCCTCCTGAATATTCCCACTCCGGAATATGCGCACGTGCCCCTGGTATTGAACGCCAACGGCGTCCGGCTGGCCAAGCGCGACGGCGCCGTGACGCTGGCGGACCTGGCCGCCGCCGGCGTGGGCGTGGAGCGGGTACGGGATCTACTGCTGTCCTCGCTCGGCCTGCCGCCGGGGCCGCTGGACCGGGCGCTGGGCGCCTTCGACCCCGCGGCGCTGCCCCGGGAACCCTGGGTGTGGCCCGGGATGGACGTACCCGGCGCGTAGGCTGGAACCATGTCAGAACCAGACCAGAATGATGCGGCCGCCGTGCCGCGTGGCTTCACCGTCGAGACGGCCAAAGTCCTTGCCGAGGTGGCGCACAACCGGCAAAAGGACAAGCTCAAGCGGCCCTACCGCGAGCACGTGCTGGCCGTGGGGGATGCCCTCGCCGACTTCGATGACGACATCCGGATCGCCGGTTACCTGCACGACATCGCCGAGGACACCCCGATCACCCGCCAGGCGCTGCTGGAGATGGGCGTTTCCGAGCGTGCCGTGGACATCATCGAACGCGTCACGAAGCGGCTGCAGGACAACCCGGACGACTACCAGGCCGGGATCCGCGCGATCGCCGGGGACCACGACGCTACCCTGGTGAAGATCGCCGACAACGCGCACAACTCCCTGCCCGAGCGTGTCAGGGCACTGGCCGAGAAGTGGCCGGACAAGCCGCCGGTCACCCGCTATGCCGAAGCGCGGCCGGTGCTTTACGCGGCGGTCCCGGTGGAGGAGACCCGCAAGATCCTGGCCCGGATCAACCCGTGGCTGCTGGAGGAGCTGGACGACCTGCTCGACGAGGCCGACGACACCGACTACGAGAACCTCTCCTACGAGGACGCTTCCGGGGACTAGACCCGGCCCAGCAGGTCGATGTCCTCCAAAAACTCCTGCTGCACCTCGGCGCTGACCGTGGTCCGGGTGTCCGCGATCGCGTCGAGGTAGTCCTGGGTTACGGGACCCCGCCGCACCGCCTCCCGCACCGACGCCGGCCCGCCGGAGGCCGCGCCGCCGTCATTGTCCACCCCGTACACGGCATTCTCCAAGGCGCGCTGGGAGGCGCTGCGGGCGGCGTATTCGATGTCCGCGGGGGAGAAGCCCTCGGTGCGGTCCACTAACAGCTCCACCTCCACGGCGTCCACCACGGCCGCGGGGATGAAGCGCTGCCACATGGCTTCACGGGCCAGGCGGTCGGGCAGGCCGATCGGAATGACGTAGTCGAAGCGGCCGTGGCGCAGGAACGCGGAGTCCAGCGCGCGGATGAAGTTGGTGGCGCAGACCAGCAGCCGGCCGGGCTGTTCGCGGAACGCCGGGATGATCTTCAGCAGCTCGTTGGTGACTCCCTGCAGCGGCGAGGGCGGATCCCCGGCGCGCTGCGAGGCGATCTCCTCCACCTCGTCGATGAACACCACGGCGTGCTCAAGTTCGGCGATTTCCAGGAAGGTTTCGCGCAGGGCGCCGGCCAGGCCCATCGGGTCCGCGGCGAGCCGGGAGGGGAAGACCTCCACGAACGGCCACTCCAGCCGGGATGCGATCGCCTTGGCAAACGTGGTCTTCCCGGTGCCGGGCGGGCCGAACAGCACGACGGCCCGGGGCGGAACCACCCCGAACTCGTCAGCCAGCTCCGCCTCGGCCAGGGGCAGCACCAGCCGTCGCTCCAGCAATTCCTTCTCGTTGCGCATCCCGGCCACGTTTTCCCAGAGGTCGCGGGCCAGGATCCGGCCGCCCAGCTGGCTGAGCGGCTCGAGCTCCTGGCGCTGCACCGGGATCCGGCGTTCGAAGTACCGGAGGTTCTTCTTCAGCACGAACCCGCGGCCCAGGAAGGCCTCCACCCGGGTTTCGGACTCCGGCATGAGTGCCGAGAGCTTGTTCAGCCCGTGCGGGGCCATCCGGTTTTCAACCGCGGCCAGCAGCGAGGTGCCGATGCCGCGGCCGCGGAACTCCGGAAGGGTGGCCAGGAAAACGATCCAGCCCTGGTCATGGGCGGCGCGGCCGACGGCGGCCCCCACCACCTGATCGCCCTGCACCGCCACGACGGCGTGGTCCTTTTCGCAGGAAGCCAGGACCTCGGAGAGCGCGTACACCGGTTCGACGTTCGAGGCCTTGAGGGTTTCCCACAGATGCAGGATGCCGTCCAGGTCGGCCGAGTGGAAATCCCGGATTCGCCAGCTGGTCATGAATGTCTCCCGGTGGATCGTCGTTGAGCCGGATGGAACTGCTGCTCCGAGCTTAGGCGATCCGGGCGGCCTAGGCCGGGTCGCCGCCGGAGCCGCGGCCGGGACGGTTGGCCACCAGCGGGGCCGGCCCGGTGAACCCGTCACGCACCGCGGCGATCTCCAGGATGCGGTGTTTGCAGAGCCGCCAGCCGATCATCAGCAGCGGAATGATGACCACCAGGGACGCGATGGTCCAGGTGCCCACCGGCGAATCGAACGCCATCAGGACCAGTACGGCCAGCAGGAACGCCAGGGTGACCCAGCCGGTGACGGGTGCGCCGGGCATCCGGAAGGCCGGCCGGAGGAGCTCGCCCCGGGCTGCGAGCTTCGCCAGTTGCATCTGGCAGAGCACGATCATGGCCCAGGTGCTGATGATGCCGAGCGAGGCGACGTTCAGGACGATCTCGAATGCCTCGGCCGGGACCAGGGCATTGAGGACGACACCCAAGACGGCTACCCCGGCCGTCAGGGCGATGCCGCCGTAGGGCACGCCGGACTTGTTCATCCGCCCCGCAAACTTCGGTGCCGAACCGGACACGGACATGGACCGCATGATCCGGCCGGTGGAGTAGAGGCCGGCGTTGAGCGAGGACAGCGCCGCGGTCAGGACCACCAGGTTCATGATGGCGTCCACGCCGTCGACTCCGATCGAGCCAAAGAAGGTCACGAAGGGGCTTTCGCCGGCCTTGTAGGAGCTGAAGGGCAACAGCAGCGAGAGCAGGATCAGGGACCCGACGTAGAAGACCGCGATCCGCACGATCACCGTGTTGATGGCGCGCGGCATGATCTTTTCCGGGTTCTCGGTCTCGCCGGCCGCGGTGCCGATCAGCTCGATGGAGGCGTAGGCGAACACGACGCCCTGCATCACCACGACGGCGGGCAGGATGCCGTTCGGGAAGAAGCCGCCGTTGTCCGCGATCAGGCTGAAGCCCACCTCGTGGCCGGGAACCGGGGTGCCGAAGATGACGAAGTAGATGCCGACAGCCAGGAAGGACACGAGGGCCACCACCTTGATCAGCGCGAACCAGAACTCCATCTCGCCGAACACCTTCACGCTGATCAGGTTCAGGCCCAGGACCAGGATCAGCGCCGCCAGGGCCCAGACCCACTGCGGAACATCGGCGATGGGGGCCCAGTATTTCTTGAAGAAGTTCATGTAGAGCGCGACGGCGGTGATGTCCACGATCGCCGTCATCGCCCAGTTCAGCCAGTACAGCCAGCCGGTGACAAATGCGGCCTTCTCGCCGAAGAATTCCCGTGCGTAGGAGACGAAGGACCCCGAGGACGGGCGGTGCATGACGAGCTCGCCGAGGGCGCGCAGGATCATGAAGGCGAAGAATCCGCAGATGGCGTAGCTGATGATCAGCGCCGGACCGGCGGAGGCGAGCCGGCCGCCGGCGCCCATGAACAGTCCGGTACCGATGGCACCGCCGATGGCGATCATCTGCACCTGCCGCGGCTTCAATCCCTTGTGGTAGCCCTGGTCTTCGGCGTGCAGCGCCGCCTCGGAGGCATGGGCGTGGAGCGGGACGGTGTGGTCCGTGACGGTGTGGCTCTGCGGTGTCTGGTCAGGCTGTTTTTGGGCGCGGGCTGTTCCGGGAGATGTCATGGGGGTCCTTTGGGGGATTCGGAGTGCGCTATTTGCTCAGGTTGGCCAGGCGCTGCGGGCTGAGGAGGTCCGTGAGCTGCTCGGCGGTGAGCAGCCCGTGTTCGAGGACGAGTTCCGCAACCCCCTTGCCGGTGGCGAGGGCTTCCTGGGCGATGGCGGTGGCGGTGGCGTAGCCCAGGTGCGGGTTCAGCGCAGTGACCAGGCCGATGGACTGCTCCACGGTGAGGCGGAGCCGTTCGGTGTTGGCGGTGATGCCCCGGACGCAGCGGGCCGTGAGGGTGCGGCAGGCGGCTTCCAGGTGGGAAATGCTCTTGTGGAGGCTGTGGACGATGATCGGTTCGAAGGCGTTCAGCTGCAGCTGGCCCGCCTCGGCGGCCATGGTGATGGTGACGTCGTTGCCGACCACCTCGTAGGCCACCTGGCTGACCACCTCGGGGATGACCGGGTTGATCTTGCCGGGCATGATCGAGGAGCCGGACTGCACGGCGGGAAGGTTGATCTC
>DASSXE010000024.1:0-3523 GCA_035704125.1 Arthrobacter sp. | reverse complement strand
ATCGGCTGAATCGTCCTCGACGCTGAGCAGCCGGGCCATCAGGATGTCGACGCCGTAGCGCAGCAGCTGGGCAATCAGGTCCGCCTTGCTGCCGAAGTTGTAGTACACCGTGCCCTTGGAGACGCCGGCGGCGGCGGCGATTTCATCCACCGTCACACCCGCCGCCCCGCGCTCGCCGATCAGCTCCATCGAGGCCTCGAACAGCTTCTGCTTGGTGGCATTGGTGCGGCCGGGCCGGAGCTTCTTGTCTCCGGGCTCGGACTCCGGGCCGCCGTCCGCGCTGATCTTGCTGGTCATACGGCGATCTCCGGCTTCAGGGTCTTGAGCGTCCAGAACTTGTGCTTCCGGACGGCGACGGCGGACATCGCCAGTCCCAGCAAAGTGTAACCAACCAGACCCAGCATGATCGGCACGATCCCGGCCAGGTCCGCACCGTAGATCAGGTGCCGCATCCCGCCGACCACGTAGCCCATGGGCAGCACCTGGTGCACCACATGCAGCGGTTCGGGCGTGGTCTGCCACGGGAACGTACCGCCGGAGGACACCAGCTGCAGCACCAGCAGGATCAGGACCACCAGCTTCCCGGGGGTGCCCAGCAGCGCCACGACACCCTGGATGATGGCGCTGAACGCCATGGCGGCGGCCAGCATCAGCACCCACATCAGCACGGGATGGGCGGGATTCAGGCCCAGGCCCACGTCCACCACCAGGGTCAGCAGGCTGGCCTGGACGGCGGCAACCGTCAGGAACGGCAGCCAGCCGCCGACGGCGATCTTCCACGACGGCGCGTTGGAGGCGAGGGCCCGCTGGGTCACCGGACGCATCGCCTGGACCAGCATGAAGATGCCGATCCAGAGGGCCAGGGTCAGGAAGAACGGTGCCAGGCCGGCGCCATAGGACCCCGCCTTGGCCTGCGAGACGTTGCTGACGGCCACCGGGTCCGCCATCACCTTGGCGAGGCTGTTTTTCTGCGCGTCGTCCGGGTTCGGAACCTGGCCCGCGCCCTTGGCGAGCTCGCCCGCCAGGGTACCGGCGCCGTCGGCCGCGTTCGCCGAACCGCTGTCCAGCTGCGCCGCGCCGTCGTCGAGCTGCGCCGCGCCCTGGGCGAGCTTGTCCGCGCCGGCCACGGCGTTCTGCTCGCCGCCGGCCAGGGCCGCGGAGCCACCGGCCAGTTGATCGGCGCCGGCGGAGGCCTTGCCCACTGCGTCGCTGAGCGCGGGGGAGGCCGCGGCCAGCCGGGACGCGCCCGCGCTGACGGCGGCCGAGCCGTCCGCCAGTTGCTGGACCTGCCCGGCGGCAGTCTTCAGCGCGGCGCCCGCGCCGGACGGGGCGGGAGCATTGTGGGCGTCATAGTCGGCCAGGAGTGCGTCGGCCTGGGGCTGGAGCATCAACCCGGACGCCACCATCCGGCCGGTCGACTCCACCACGCGGGCGCGCTGGGCCTGGGCGGCGGCCTGATCCGCGGCCGCCAGCTGCCCGGCCATGGCCTGGAACTTTGAGTTCAGCGCGGCGTTCCCGGCGGCCACCTGGGCGGCGCCGTCGGCGAGCCGCTGCGAGTCCTGGGGGAGGGTGGCGGTCTTGTCCCGGAGCTGGCCCAGACCGGAAGACAGCTGTCCGGCCCCGCCGTTCAGGGCGTTGGCGCCGTCCAGGAGTTTGCGCTGTCCGGCCGCCAGTTCGGCGGCGCCCTCCTTGAGCGAACCCGTTCCCTGGTGCAGGGAGGCGGCTCCGTCGTGGAGCGAGGAGACTCCCGCGGCGAGGCTGTGGGCGCCGTCGGAGGCCTTGAGGATCTGGGAGTGGATGGTGCCGAAGCCGGTGAGCAGCTGGTTGGCGGTTTCCTCGCCCACTTCCTTGGCGACCGTGGAGTGGACGGCGGTGGTCAGCTTGTCCACGATGGTGCTGAGCAAGTAGTTGTTGGCGTCATTGGTGGTGACGTTCAGCATGGCCTGGTTGGCGGCGTCGAAGCTCCCGGGCGAGGCCAGGTTGGCGGAGAAATCGCGGGGGATCTTCAGGGCGAACGCGTACTTGCCGCTGCTGACGCCCTCATCGGCTGTTTCCGCGCTGGAGACGGCCTGCCAGTTGAAGACGTGGCCGTCCATCAGGCTGTCGGCCACCTTGTGCCCGGCGTCCAGCCGGGTGCCGTCGGCGGTGGTCGCGCCGGTGTCCTCGACCACCAGGGCCGCGTCGATCTGGTTCAGCTTGCCGTAGGGATCCCAGTTGGCGTAGAGGTAGACCGCGCCGTAGAGCAGCGGGACCAGGGTCAGGGCCAGGATCGTCAGCTTCGGCAGGAGTCCGCCGGTCATGCGCTTCAGTTCGGAGCGGGCCAGCCGCAGTACGGTCATCGTGCGTCCTCGGTTTCAAGTACGGGTTCGGTTTCGGCCTGGTTCCCGGTCGCGGTATCGGGTTCCGCCCCGGGTTCTTCCGGAGCCGGCGCGGCGTTGCCAATGACGGCGACCGGACCGGTCCAGTCCTCGGGCACGGCGGCCACGGTGGCGACGACGGCGAGCGGCCGCCCGCCGTCGTAGGCCAGCTCCCGGAGCCGGGGCAGCCAGTCGGCCGGATCGCCGCTGTGGCGGTCGGGGGAGTCGACCACCAGCAGGTCCGTGTGCGGGTTGGCCAGGGCCAGTGCGGTCAGCAGGTCCAGGCGGCGGCCCGCGGGCAGGTCGTCGGCCCAGGCCCCGGCGATGTCTTCGAAGCGGTTGACCTTGAGCCAGGGGGTGCTGAGCAGGGCGCCGCGGTACCGGCGCGGCACCAGGGCGAGGTCCTCGGTGACGAGGTCCCGGACGCTGAGGTGCTGCTCCGGCTCGTTGACGCCGGGGGCATCGACCACGGCGCTCACCTGCCGCAGCTGCTTGATCCGGCCGTTGCCGTCCCACAGGACGGTGCCGTCCGACGGTTTCATCCGGCCGCTCAGGGCCAGGGCCAGGGCGGTGCGCTGGTCCTGGCGGGCGCCGACGGCGAGCAGCAGCTCGCCGCGCGCCGCCTGCAACGAGGTTGGCGGGAGCAGCGGGCCCCGCCGGCCCTTCACGGAGAGCTGTTGAACGCTGAGCAAGGAAAGCCTTTCGCAGAAGTGGTCTGCTTCAAGGCTAACTAAACTGACCGGTCAGTTCAAATAGATGTGGGCGACGGAACATCCGAGGGGCCATCCCCGGCGGCTCTTCGGTCCGCGCCGGGGCTAAAGGCCGTACTTCTCGAGCAGCCGCAGCCAGACTTCGCTGATCGTGGGATAGGACGGGACGGCGTGCCAGAGCCGGTCCAGCGGGACTTCGCCGACGACGGCCACCGTGGCGGCGTGTAGCAGTTCGGCTACGTCGGGGCCGGCAAAGGTGGCGCCGAGGAGCACCTTGCGGTCTTCGTCGACCACCAGCTGCGCCCAGCCTTTGTAGTGCTCGGAGTGCAGCGACGAGCCGGCGACTTCGATGGGCAGTTCCACCGAGGATGCCCGGTAGCCGTCCTTCGTCGCCTGTTCCAGGGTCCGGCCGACGTTCGCCAGTTCCGGGTCGGTGAAGACGACGTTGGGCACCGC
>DASSXE010000429.1:0-6324 GCA_035704125.1 Arthrobacter sp. | reverse complement strand
ATCTTCATGGGCGACACCGGCTCGCTGGCCATCGGCGGGGCCGTCGCGGGCTTCGCCATCCTCTCCCGCACCGAACTGCTGCTGGCCTTCATCGGCGGCCTCTTCGTGCTGATCACCCTCTCGGTCATCATCCAGGTGGGTTACTTCAAGATCACCAAGGGCAAGCGCTTCTTCAAGATGGCGCCCCTGCAGCACCACTTCGAACTCAAGGGCTGGGCCGAGGTCACCGTGGTGGTCCGGTTCTGGATCCTGTGCGGCCTGTTCGTCGCGGCCGGCCTGGGCATTTTCTACGCTGAATGGGTGGTGCTGCTGTGATCGGAGCCATACCGGAACCCCTGGCCGGGTCGCCCCGGCTGGACGGCCTGACCAGCTGGGACTCGGACTGGTCCGGGCTCCGCGTGGTGGTCACCGGCATCGGCATCTCCGGTTTCGCCGCAGCCGACACCCTGATCGAACTCGGCGCCCGGGTGGTGGTCGTGGACGCGGCGGACAGCCCCAAGGCCCGGGCACAGGCGGACACGCTCCGGATCGTCGGCGCCGCGGACGTCCTCCTCGGCGAGGACGCCGTCGACTCCGTTCCGCTGGTCGACGGCGCCAAGCCGGAACTGATCGTCACCTCCCCGGGCTGGCGCCCGGACCAGGCCCTGCTCGCCGCCGCGGCGCGGGCGCACATCCCGGTCTGGGGCGATGTCGAACTCGCCTGGCGGGTCCGCGTCCGCGAGGGCCGCAAAACGGCCGACTGGCTCACCATCACCGGCACCAACGGCAAGACGACGACGGTGGGGCTGACCGAATCGATGCTGCAGGCCGCCGGCCTGAAGGCGATCGCGGTGGGCAACGTCGGCACCCCCATCCTGGACGCCCTGCGCGACCCGGTGGACTACGACGTGTTCGCCGTCGAACTCTCCAGTTTCCAGCTGCACTGGAGCCACTCCGTCTCGCCCGTGGCCAGCGTGTGCCTCAACGTCGCCGAGGACCACGTGGACTGGCACGGCTCCTACGACTCCTACCTGGCGGATAAGGCCAAGGTCTACGAGCGAACCCAGAAGGCCTGCATCTACAACGCGGAGCAGATCGAAACTGAGCGCATGGTCGAGGGCGCCGACGTCGTCGACGGCTGCCGTGCCGTGGGCTTCACCACGCTCACCCCTGCGGTGAGCATGGTCGGCGTCGTCGAGGGCCTTCTGGTGGACCGCGCCTTCATCGCCGAACGCAAGGACAGCGCCGCCGAGCTCGCCGCGATGACCGACCTCGGTCCGGTGGCCCCGCGGCACATGGTGGCCAACGCCCTCGCCGCGGCCGCACTGGTCCGCGCCTACGGGGTGGCCCCGGCCGCCGTCCGCCAGGGCCTGCAGAACTACCTCCCCGGCGACCACCGCATCCAGCCGGTCGCCCGGCACGGTGGCGTGCTCTGGATCAACGACTCCAAGGCCACCAATCCGCACGCCGCGGCCGCCTCGCTGGCCGCGTTCGAACACGTCATCTGGATCGCCGGCGGCCTGTCCAAGGGTGTGAATTACGACTCACTGGTCCGGGAGAACGCCCGCAGGCTCAAGGCTGTGGTGCTGATCGGGGCCGACTCCTCGGACCTGCTGGCCTCGCTCCAGCGACACGCGCCGGATGTCCCCGTGATCGGCCATGCCAAGGGCGACACTGAAAATGAGCAGACTGCCGGACCGGCCCACGCCGACGCAGCCCCCTCGCCGATTTTTGGCGAGACTGTGATGGCCCGGGCCGTTGCGTCCGCAGCACAGCTGGCCGCCGCGGGGGACACTGTGCTCCTGGCCCCGGCAGCTGCGTCCATGGATCAGTTCTCTTCCTATGCTCACCGTGGCGACGCCTTCATCGAAGCTGTCCGCGAGCTCGTGGAAGGGCAGGCTCAGACCACCGAGGAGTAGCAATGGTCAGCACGCCCACCCGTCCCGCCGCGGCCCGGACGGGCGCCTCCGGCGGGAATTCCGCCAGGAACGCCGTCGGCCGGAAGCCCGGCAGCACCGCCGGCCCCGGCGGATCCCGCCCCGCACCGCTGGCGGGGGTCCTCGGCTGGTACCGGACTTTCTGGTCCGCCCTAGAGGGCAACGGAAAATCCCGGAACGGCTCCACCTATTACCTCATCCTCGGATCCACCCTCGCGCTGACCGCCATCGGCATCATGATGGTCCTCTCGGCCTCCAGCGTGGAATCCATCGCGGCGGGGGAGTCACCCTACTCGGCGGCCCTCAAGCAGGGCCTCTTCGCCGCCATCGGCGTCTTCGTCATGTTCGTGCTCTCACGGGTGAATGTCGTCTGGCTGAAGCGTTTCGCGTGGCCGGCGATGTTCCTGGCGCTCGTGCTCCTGGGGCTCGTGCTCCTGGTCGGCCGCAGCACGCTGGGCAACCAGAACTGGATCGACGTCGGACCGTTCACCTTCCAGCCCTCCGAGGCGGCCAAGCTGGCGCTGGCCCTCTGGATGGCGACCGTGCTCAACCGCAAGGCCGCGTTTCTTACCGAGTGGCGGCATGTGGTGGTGCCGGTGGTCTTCCCCGGCGCCGCCGCCGTCCTGGGCCTGATCCTGGCCGGAAACGACCTCGGCACCGCGATGATCATCATGGTCATCATGGCGGCCGGCCTGTTTTTCGCCGGGGTGCGGCTCTACCTGTTCGGTATCGCCGGCGTGGCACTGGCCCTCGGTACGACCGTCCTGGCCGTCACCAGCCCCAACCGGATGTGCCGCATCCTCTCCTGGACCGGCCAGACCTGCGCCGACGGCTCGGACCTGAACTACCAGTCGACCAACGGCCTCTACGGGCTCGCCTCCGGCGGCTGGTTTGGCGTGGGACTGGGCCAGAGCCGGCAGAAATACAGCTGGATCCCCGAAGCCCACAACGACTTCATCTTCGCCATCATCGGCGAGGAGCTCGGCCTGATCGGCACCATCGTGGTGCTGGTCCTGTTCGCCGTCCTCGGTACCGCCATCTACCGCGTGGTGGTGGCCCAGCAGGACCTGTTCCACCGGGTCCTCGCCGGCGCGATCATGGTGTGGCTCCTGGGCCAGGCGACGGTCAACATGGCCGTGGTCACCGGGCTGCTGCCGGTGATCGGCCTGCCGCTTCCCTTCATCTCCTACGGCGGTTCGGCGCTGCTCATGTCCCTGAGCGCGGTTGGCGTAGTGTTGTCCCTGGCCCGCGCCCAGATGGCGCCGGAGATGCAGCCCAAGGGGCTGATCCGGTTCGGGCCGGCCGGGTTCACCCGGATCCTGCGCCGGAAGGCGGTCGCCCGCCGGACCGGCCAGCCCGCCCCCGAACCCGCTCAGCCCGCAGCCGCACCGCGGACAGCAAGCCCGGGCACGGCTAAGCGCACAACCGGCACCAGGACCCCCGCCCCGAAAAATCCCGCACGAAAGCGTACCTAGACCGCCATGACTACCGATTCGCCCCTCTCCGTCGTCCTGGCCGGCGGCGGCACCGCCGGCCACATCAGCCCCCTGCTGGCGATCGCCAACGCCATCCAGGAGGTCCGGCCCGACGCCGCCCTGCTGGCCGTCGGCACCCCCGGCGGCATGGAGGCCCGGCTGGTGCCGGCCGCCGGACTGGAGCTCGCCACCGTCAGCCGGGTGCCGTTTCCCCGCAAGCCCTCCCGCGCCCTGCTGGAACTTCCCGGCAAGCTCGCCGGAGCCGTTCGGCAGGCGGGCGTGATCCTCGACGACGCCCGGGCGGACGTCCTGGTCGGCGTCGGCGGCTACGTCTGCACCCCGCTCTACCTTGCCGCCTGGCGGCGCAGGATTCCCATCGTGGTCCACGAGGCCAACACCCGGGCGGGACTGGCCAACCGGGTCGGCGCCCGGCTGAGCAAGCACGTGGCCGTGGCATTCGCCGGCACCAAGCTGCGCGGCGCCCGGCACGTCGGCATGCCGATGCGGCGCGAAATATCCGGGCTGGACCGGACCGCGGCGCGCTCGGCCGCCCGCACCGCCCTGGGCCTGGACCAGGACAAGCCCACCCTGATCGTCACCGGCGGGTCCTCCGGGGCGCAGAGCATTAACCGGGCCATCGCGGCCTCGGCAGCCGCCCTGGGCGACGCCGGAATCCAGACCCTGCACATCACCGGGCGGGACAAACTGGTCCACGATGCCCAGGGCCGGCTGCTGGAGGCGCCCGGCTACCGCCAGGTCGAATACGTCGACGGCATGGAACTGGCCTACGCCGCGGCGGACCTGCTGCTCGCCCGGGCAGGGGCCGCGACCGTCTGCGAGGTCGCCGCCGTCGGCGTCCCGGCGGTCTTCGTGCCGCTGCCGATCGGCAACGGCGAGCAGGCTCTCAACGCGGCCGGCCTGGTCGGCGCCGGTGCCGCGCTGTTGGTTGACGACGCCGGCTTCGACGCGGCCTGGGTGGGCGGGACCATCATCCCGCTGCTGCTGGACGGCGCCCGGCTGAACAGCATGGCAGCGGCCGCCGAGCGGTTCGGCATCCGCGATGCGGACCGGCAGATGGCCGCTTTGGTCCTCGAAGCCGCCCGGTCCGCCGGCCGGACCCCCACGACGAAGAAGCACGAGCAGTGACCGGAACGGCAGGAAGCGGTAAAGCAATGGCACAGGAACCCCAGGCCGGCCCGGCGGCGGCCCGCACCCAGGAATCGCTGGGACGGGTCCACTTCATCGGCGTCGGCGGGGTGGGGATGTCCGCCGTCGCCCGGATCATGGTGGCACGCGGCCTGCCGGTCAGCGGCTCCGATGCCAAGGACCTGCCGGTGATGGCCGAGCTCGCCGCGGCCGGCGCCCGCATCGCCGTCGGCTACGACGCTGCCAACCTGGCGGACGCCCAGACGGTGGTGGCCGGTTCGGCCATCCGCCCGGACAACCCCGAACTCGCCGCGGCCCGTGCCGCCGGCCTGCCGGTGCTGCACCGCTCGGAGGCGCTGGCCGCCGCCATGGCCCAGGACACCGCGGTCACGGTCGCCGGAACGCACGGCAAGTCCACCACGACGTCGATGATCACCGTGCTGCTGCAGGGCGCCGGGATGGACCCCTCCTTCGCCATCGGGGCCAACGTCCCGGCCCTCGGCGTGAACGCCGCCTCGGGAACGTCGCCGGTCTTCGTCGCGGAAGCCGACGAATCCGACGCCTCATTCCTGAACTACCGGCCGCAGATCGCGGTGGTCACCAATGTCGAACCGGACCACCTGGACCATTACGGCACGGCGGAGGCTGTCTACGCCTCGTTCGACCTTTTCACCGAACTGCTTCCCGCGGACGGCCTGCTGGTCGCTTGCGCCGACGACGACGGCGCCCGCGCCCTCGCCCAGCGCACCCGGGAACGCGGCAACACCCGGGTGGTCCTCTACGGCACCGCGGCCGACGCCGACGTCACGCTGCACGACGGCGGTCCGGGCCAGGTCTGGATCGGCACCCCCGCAGGCCGCTTCGCCGTCGACCTCCAGGTGCCGGGCCGGCACAACGCGCTGAACGCGGCGGCCGCCTTCGCGGTGGCGCTGGAACTGGGCGTGGCACCGGAGGCGGCGGCCGCGGCGCTGGGCCGCTTCACCGGGGCCGCCCGGCGCTTCGAGTTCAAGGGCGAGGGCTGCGGCGTCCGGGTCTACGACGACTACGCCCACCACCCCACGGAGGTGCGCGCCGCCCTGGCCGCGGCACGCTCCGTGGCGGGGCACCACCGGGTGCACGTGCTGTTCCAGCCGCACCTGTTTTCCCGGACCCGCGAATTCGCGCAGGAATTCGCCGAGGCCCTGAACACCGCGGACACCGCCCTGGTCCTGGACATCTACCCGGCCCGGGAAGATCCGATTCCCGGCGTGACCAGCCAACTGATCGCCGACCACCTGGGCCCTCACGGGCGGCTCGTCGGCCCCGGGGCCGACGCCGTGCAGGCCGTGCTCGCGGCTGCCGCGGCGGGCGACATTGTGCTCACCGCCGGAGCCGGCGACGTCACCGCCTACGGCCCGCTGCTGGTCGAGGCACTGACCGCAGGAATCCCCGGTGCCTAGCACCCGGCGACCCGGCTACACGCCCGGCCCCCGGGGATCCGCTCCCGGCGCCCCGGCGTCGTCCCGCCCCGACGTGATCTCCGCATCCAAGTCGGACGCCGGCACCGCCGGCCAGGGCGGCAGCGGGCCGTCGTCACCGGTGCCGGCCCCCGGCAAGGTCCTGACCTTCCCCGAGCCCAAGGCAAAACGGCGGCGCCGGATCCTGCTGGGTACCGTCGCGGTGATCGCCGTACTGATCGCCGGGATTGTCGCCGCGGCGGTGTACTCGCCCTGGCTCGCCGTCCGCACGGTCACCGTGGAAGGCACCCGGATGCTCAGCCAGGACCAGATCCAGGCGGCCCTTGCCCC
>DASSXE010000238.1:0-2001 GCA_035704125.1 Arthrobacter sp. | reverse complement strand
GGCGTCGATCGTCAGGAATTCCGGCTCGGTGGGGGCCCAGCGGGCCGCCGCGAGGTTGACACGCCACCGGCCCTCGCCGGTCCGCCGGTAATCCTGGTAGCGGCCCAGCAGCGGGGTTCCCTCGGCCAGGTACCGGTCCAGCGCCTCGTGTTCAAGGCCAGGGGGCGCGTCACCGGTGGCCTTGAGGATCCGCCACCAGGCGATGCTGCTGCCGTGGTGGCTCAGCACCGAACCCACCTGCCGTGGCCCGCCCGCGCCCAGGAGCTCGGCGACGTCTCCGTAGGCGAGGGCGGTTCCCGCGGGCACCATGGCACCGAGCTCCAGTACCGCCTCCACATACTCCGTCCGCATGCCCTCAAGGGTACCGTCGCGGTCCCCCCTGGCCGCCGCAGGTCGTTGCGGAAAACTGTCAGCGCCAGCAGGTAGCGTTGACGTATGAGCACCTGGCACACCCTTCCCCGCGCAGCCTTCGACCTGGAAACGACGGGCCGCAATTCCCGCGCGGCGCGGATCGTGACGGCCTCGGTCACGGTGGTGGACGCCGACGGCGCGGTGATCGAGGAACACGAGTGGCTCGCCGACCCGGGCGTCGAGATCCCCGTCGAGGCCAGTGACGTCCACGGCGTCACCACCGAGCAGGCGCGCCGGGAGGGCCGGCCTGCCGCCGAGGTGACCCGCGAGCTGGCCGCCATGCTGCAGAAGCTTTTCAACGACGGCGTGCCGGTGATTGCCTTCAACGCCAGCTACGACTTCACCGTGCTCGCGGCCGAGTCGGCGCGCTACGGAGTTCCCCAGCTGCGGCGCTTCCCGGTCTTGGACCCCTACATCATGAACAAGCAGGTGGACCGCTACCGCAAGGGCAAGCGCACCCTGACCGCCCTCTGCGAGGAGTACGGGGTCGACCTGGACAACGCCCACACCTCGGCGGCGGACGCGCTGGCCACCCTGCGGGTGCTGGACGCCATGGCCGGCAAGTTTCCCAAACTGCGGATGCCCGCGGGCAACCTGCACCAGCTGCAGATTGAGTGGGCCACGGCCCAGGCCGCGGACTTTCAGAGCTACCTGCGCAAGACCAAACCAGCGGCCCTGATCGAGGGCGACTGGCCGGTGCTTCCTCCGGAGGACGCCAGCCGAGGCGAGTTCTAGGCTGCGAAGCGGCCGCCGGTTCTTCATAAATCGACACTTTCACGGGCCAGAGCGCAGAAAAGCGGGTTCCCGGGCGGCTCTTGAGCACAATGAGACGGACCCCACACCCCCTCCGGGCTCCCGCGGGGCCACCGTCCAGGTGCTCCCGATTCTGTCCCTCCGCCCCCGGCTTCCCCTCCGAGGCGCGCGCATCCTCTCGTGCCGAAATCTGTTCGGCATAAGGTCATCCCACGGCCCATAAATTCGATCCGGTGTCGGTTGGCGTCCGGGTGACACAATTATCTTTCGCGGTGCGGCCGTATGTCGGCGCGCCCTTCGGCGGCAGGAAACGGAACTCCGCCGCCGCCCTTGAACTTCAGACGAAAGTGATTGCGTGATGAAAAGCAAAGCCTTGAAGTGGCTCACAGCCGTTCCCGTCGCCGTGGCCCTGTCGGTCTCCCTCGCTGCGTGCGGCGGCGGATCTGCGCAGAGCACGGGAGCGTCGACTGATGCCCTGCAGGGCAGCGACCAGACCTCCCTGGACAAGTACACCACCAAGGATGTCACCGCTCTGGACAAGATCGACAAGTCCAAGCTGGGTCTGATCAACGACGGCACCCTGCGCGTCGGCACACTGTCCGACGCCCCGCCGAACATCTTCGTTGATTCGTCAGGCAAGTTCACCGGCTACGACAATGAGCTTCTGCGGGCAATGGCCGACAAGCTGGGGCTCAAGGTCGAGTTCGCCTCCACCAAGTTCCAGGCGCTTCTCAGCCAGGTCAAGAACAAGCAGTTCGACGTCGGATCCTCCTCGATCTCCACCACGGATGCCCGCCGGGAAACTGTCGCCTTCACCAATGGATACGACTTCGGTTA
>DASSXE010000193.1:0-10587 GCA_035704125.1 Arthrobacter sp. | reverse complement strand
GGCACCTGCCGCCGCGCTCAGTCCAGCAGCAGGGCAGGCTCCTCCAGGATCGAAGCGACGTCGGCCATGAACCGGGCCGAGAGGTCGCCGTCCACCACGCGGTGATCGAAGGACCCGCCCAGGGTCGTGATCCAGCGCGGGATGACCTCGCCGTCGAGCACCCAGGGCTTTTGCTTGATCGTGCCGAAGGCCACGATCGCCACCTCGCCCGGGTTGATAATCGGCGTCCCGGTATCGATGCCGAGGGCGCCGATGTTGGTGATGGTCAGGCTGCCGCCCTGCATCTGGGCGGGCTGGGTCTTGCCGGCCCGGGCCGTGGTGGCCAGGTCGTTGAGCGCCAGTGCGAGTTCCTTGAGCGAGAGGTCCTGGGCGTTCTTGATGTTGGGCACCATCAGTCCGCGGGGGGTCGCGGCGGCGATGCCGAGGTTCAGGAAATGCTTGACGTGGATTTCGGCCGCGTCGCTGCCGTCCTTGGAGTCCACCCAGCTCGCGTTGACGCTGGGGTTCCGGGCGGCGGCCCAGATGACGGCCTTGGCCAGGATCAGCAGTGGCGAGACCTTGATGCCCTCGAAATCACGGGATGCCTTCAGCCGCTTGACGAACTCCATGGTGCGGCTCGCGTCGACGTCCACGAAGATGCTCACGTGCGGGGCGGCGAAGGCCGACTCGACCATGGCCCGTGCGGTTGCCTTGCGGACGCCCTTGACCGGGATCCGTTCAATCCGCTGCTCCTGCGGGCGGCCGGTCTTGCCCCAGAAGGTGTCCGCCTTGTCCACCTCGGCGTCGCGCTGGGCCTGGTAGCTGACCAGGTCTTCGCGGGTCACCTCCCCGCGGGCGCCGGTAGGGACGACATCGGCCAGGTCGATGCCGAGGTCGCGGGCGATCTTGCGCACCGGCGGCTTGGCGAGGACCCGGTTGACCAGGCCGGTGATGGCGCCGCCGAGGGTGGGGCGCGGGTCGATAGCCGCCGTTCCGGCCGGCGCGGGTCGGTGGGCGCCGGCAACGGCGTCCGGGTTGATCCAGATGTCGTGCGCCTCGACGGGTTCGACGGCGGGGGCCTGGGCGGATACGTCCGGGCGGGCGGAGGCGGCGATGCGCCGGCGCCGCTTGACGGCGTCGGCCTTCGGGCCGGAGCCTACCAGCGGGCCGCCGGCCGGAGGACCGGCGGATTCACCGGCGTCGGAGGTGTCCTCCGCCAGCTTTCCGTACATCGGAGCCGCAGGGGCGGCCGCAGCCGGGGCCGGCTGGGCGGGAACTGCCGTGGGCGGGGCGGCCGGGACAGTTGCGTCGGCAACGCTGATGATGGGCGTCCCGACGTCGACCGTCACGCCTTCGGCAACCAGCAGCTCGGCCACCGTCCCGGCGTAGGGCGAGGGAAGCTCCACGATCGACTTTGCGGTCTCGATCTCGCACAACACGTCGTTGACGGCCACGGTGTCGCCGGCCTTGACCTTCCAGGAGACGATTTCGGCCTCGGTCAGGCCCTCTCCGACGTCGGGAAGGTTGAACTTGTTCACGGTCATGGGGCTCCCCGTCAGTAGGCGAGGGCGCGGTCGAGCGCCTCAAGGATGCGGTCGATGTCCGGCAGGTAGTCTTCTTCGACCTTGGCCACCGGGTAGGGCATGTGGAACCCGCCGACGCGGATGACCGGCGCCTCCAGGGAGTGGAAGGCCCGTTCGCTGACACGCGCCGCGATCTCGCCACCGATGCCGCCGAAGGTCGGCGCCTCGTGGGCCACGATCAGGCGGCCGGTCTTCCGTACCGACGCCGTGATGGTGTCGAAGTCGATCGGCGAGATGGAGCGCAGGTCGATCACCTCGATGCTGTGCCCGTCCTCCGCCGCGGCATTGGCCGCCGCGAGGGCCACGGGCACCAGGGGGCCGTAAGCGACGACGGTCGCTTCGGTGCCCTCGCGCAGGACGTGCGCGGTGAAGGGGTCCGAGGACCGGCCCGGCGAGGACGTGTCGACGTCGCCCTTGAGCCAGTAGCGCCGCTTGGGTTCGAAGACGATCACCGGGTCCAGGCAGTCGACCGCCTGCTGGATCATCCAGTAGGCGTCGTGCGGGTTGGAGGGGGTGATGATCCGCAGTCCGGCGGTGTGGGCGAAGAGCGCCTCGGGTGACTCGGAGTGGTGTTCGATCGACCCGATGCCGCCGCCGTAGGGGATGCGGATGACCACCGGGACGGTGAGGTTGCCGTTGCTGCGGGAGTGCATCTTCGCCAGCTGGGTGGTGATCTGGTTGAAGCCGGGGAAGACAAAGCCGTCGAACTGGATCTCGCAGACGGGCAGGTAGCCGCTGAGCGCGAGTCCGATCGCCGTGCCGATAATGCCTGACTCGGCCAGCGGGGTGTCCACCACCCGGTCGGCGCCGAATTCGCCGATCAGGCCGTCGGTGACGCGGTAGACGCCGCCGAGCGGCCCGATGTCCTCGCCCATCAGCAGGGTGCGGGGGTTGCCGGCCAAGGTGGCGCGCAGGCCTTCGTTGATGGCCTTGGCAATGGTCATTGTGGTCATCGGCTGGCTACCCCGTCCGTGTCTGCGTGGCTGGCTGCCTGGTCCTCGCCGGAATCGTCGGCGGCGAAGCCTGCGCTGTATTCCTCAAACCACGCCAGTTCCTCGGCCACCAGGGGGTGCGCCTCGGCGTAGGTGTTGGCGAAAGCGTTCCGGATGTCCGGGGTGCCCAGGTCGTGGATCGTCCGGCGGACGTAGGCGGCGAGTTCGTCACCGTCGGCGCGGACCTGCTCGAAGAAGTCGTCGCCGGCGAGGCCCTCGGCGCGGAGGTACTTCTCGAGCCGCTCCAACGGGTCTTTGGCCCGCCACTGCGCTTCTTCGTCCGAGCCGCGGTACTTCGTGGGATCATCTGCCGTGGTGTGGGCGCCCACACGGTAGGTGAAGGCCTCGATCAGGACCGGGCTCTCGCCCCGCCGGGCCCGGTCCAGGGCCCATTCGGTGACGGCGTGCACCGCGATGACGTCGTTGCCGTCCACCCGGATGCCGGGGAAGCCGTAACCCTTGGCGCGGTTGGAGAGCGGGATCCGGGTCTGCACGGCGGTGGGAACCGAAATGGCCCAGTGGTTGTTCTGGCAGAAGAAGACGACGGGGGCGTTGAAGGACGCGGCGAACACCATCGACTCGTGGACGTCCCCCTCGGAGCTGGCGCCGTCGCCGAAGTAGACCATCACGGCGGCCTTGTCGGCCGGTGCGGAGAGCTTCTGGTCCCGTTGGATGCCCATGGCATAGCCGACGGCGTGCGGCGTCTGGGCCGCCAGGACCAGGGTGTAGAGGTGGAAGTTGGTGTCCTTCGGGTTCCAGCCGCCGTTGGAGACGCCGCGGAACTGGCGCAGCAGTTCCGCCAGATCCACGTTGCGGGTCAGTGCCACACCATGCTCCCGGTAGGTGGGAAAGATATAGTCCTGCGGCTGGCTCGCCCGTCCGGAACCGATCTGTGCAGCTTCCTGCCCGGTGAGCGGCACCCAGAGTGCCAGCTGGCCCTGCCGCTGCAGGGCGGTGGCCTCCACGTCGAAGCGGCGGATCTTGGCCATGTCCGCGTAGAAACCGCGAAGCTTCCCGGGGTCCAGCCGGTCGGCGTATTCCGAGAACACCGGGTCCGAGCCGAGGGTGCCGTCGGGCCGCAGGAGCTGGACCATGGGAACGTCGGGGTCGCCCAGCACAGCTTCGGCCCGCGCTTCACGCCGGTCATCCGTGTCTGTTCCGTCGAACTCGGTGGAAGGCAGTTGTGTAGCGCCCATACCGTCTCCTTGCCTGCCGCATCCGCATGCGCCGCAATCGCTGGGAAATATGCCGCGTGGGGAATGCATCCCCCGGCCGGCATACCTGGTGCCTTACTCGTCCCCCACTGTATCCCTCACGGGTTCCCGCGGGGGGTTATGTCTATCGCTAGGAACGCCGCGGAGGTTTTGTATAGATCGCACACAATTCGAGGAAGCGGGTGTTGGCCTCGACCTCGCCGATGCTGACCCGCACTCCCTCGTCGCCGAAGGCCCGGACGGACAGCGCCCGCTCTCCCGCCATGGCGGCGAATTCGCCGCTGTCGGAGCCCAGATTCAGCCACACAAAGTTGCCCTGCGCTTCGGGGACGAACCACCCCAGGTCCCGGAGTCCGGCCGTCACGCGGTCCCGCTCGTCGACCAGGCTTTGTACCCTTTCTACAACCTCACCGAAGTACTGCAGGGAGGTCACCGCCGCATCTTCGCCAAGCTGGGAGACCGCGAAGGGCGTCGCAGTAACCCGGAGGTGCTGGGTCAGCGCCGGCTGGGACACGCTGTAGCCGACGCGGAGCCCGGCCAGGCCGTGCGCCTTGGAGAAGGTCCGCAGCACCACGACGTTGGGATACTTCTTATACATCCGAATGCCGTCCACGGCGTCCTCAGACCGGACGAACTCCTGGTACGCCTCGTCGATCACGACGACGACGTCGGACGGGACGGCGTCGAGGAAGCGTTCGGTTTCCTCGGTCGTCAGGATAGGACCGGTGGGATTGTTGGGCGTGCAGAGCAGGATCATCCTGGTGCGCACGGTGACCGCGGCGGCCATGGCGTCGAGGTCGTGCCGGCCGTCCGGGGTGAGCGGGATCCGTACGCTTTCGGCACCGGCCAGGCCAACACTGATGGGGTAGGCCTCGAAGGACCGCCACGCGTAGATGACCTCGTCGGCTTTGCCGTCGTCGTTCTGCCCGGCGAAGGTGGCGAGCAACTGGTTCAAGGCACCGAGGCTGCCCGCCCCGGTGACGATGTCCTCGGCCGGGACGTCCAGGAAGTCGGCGAGCGCGGCCCGCAGGTTGCTGCTCAGCGGGTCCGGGTACCGGTTGAAGTCGGTCCGCGCCGAGATGGCCTGCTGCACTGCAGGGATCGGGGGCAGGGGGTTTTCGTTGGAGGAGAGCTTGTAGCTCACCAGCCCCTCCACCGGGACCGGCGGCTTGCCGGCAGCGTAGCGGGGAAGAAGGTCCACCACCGGCCGCGGGCGGATTCCGCCGGACAGGTTGTCAGAAGAAGTCATGTCTCCTAGCCTACTTCTCCCGTCTGCCCGCCCGTTCGGGGATGTGACAGCATGGGGCCATGCGCTCTCTCTTCGTGCGGGTCATCGTCAATGCACTGGCCCTGTGGGTCGCCAACTGGATCCTTCCGGGCCTGGACATCTCCACCACGGCCACCACCGGCGCCGTCGCGAACAGCGGCGTCACGCAGGGGACCGAGACCGTGGGAATCATCCTGGCTTACCTGTTCATCGGCCTGATCTTCGGCTTGGTCAACGCCTTCGTGAAGCCGCTGGTCAGCCTGCTCTCGCTGCCCCTGACCATCCTCACCCTGGGGCTCTTCACCATCGTCATCAATGCCGCGATGCTCTACCTCACCTCCTGGCTCAGCTCGTACACTCCGGTGCACTTCACCATCGACTCCTTCTTCTGGACCGCCGTGCTGGCGGCCATCATCATCACCATCGTGTCCCTGGTGGCCGGCAGGCTGCCGGGCGGCCGCCGGCGCTAGCGGCGCAGTCCCGGTTCCGCCCGCAGCGGTGCCCTGCGTGCCTCCGTCGTCGCTGCCCGCACGGGGGCGGTCTCCCGGCGGAGCGAGAACCTGGTGACCGCCGCCGGTCCGCCGGCACCGACCACCGCCGCCAACGCGGCCGTCGAGGCCTGCAGGGAAGGATCCCGGCTGGCCGAGACCAGTTCGGCGCCGGCCTCATAGTTCTCCAGCCGGTGTCCCGGGCCCAGCCCGAAATCATGGGGCGCCGGGAGGGTCAGTTCGTTGGTCAGCGTCACCGTGACGCGGTCGCGGGTGTCCGCGTTCGCCGCACCGTCGGCGCCAGGTACCCAGTCTTCCCGGTGCTCCAGGTGCAGGCTGCTGACGCCTGGCCCGGATGTGATGCCGCCTACCGGCGACCCGGCCGTGAGGACGTACTTCACGTCGAACTCGGCCAGGAACGCCTTGTCCTGGCTGAGGTTCATCGCGTGGATACCGCCCTGGCTGTAGCCGACGGCCACGAGCTGGTCGCCGGCTTCCGCGCCGGCCTCCCGCAGGGCCTGCCGGATGGCCGCGGTGGTTTCCTGCGAGTCGTAGCCCAGGGCCTCGGCGATGCCGGCCGTGTCGAAGGGATTGGTGCCGGCCGGGAGACCTCCCAGTTGGGTTCCCGGGATGACCACCACCCAGGCCCGGCCGGTGGCGGCATCGACCTGGATGACTTCGATGTCACCGGCGGTCTCCCCGACGGACTCCGCCCTGCGCAGCAGCCCTGCGGGACTCAGGTCCACCGTGTCGGTGCCCGTGTCGCTGGCGTAGACCGAGACGGGCCGGGGCTTCAGGAAGCCGAGTCCGGGCGCGTCGGTGAGGCCACGGACCAGCCGGCGGACGTCGGAAGGCCCGGCCGGTCCCGGGAAGCCCAGCAACGCTCCGGCAAGTGGGAGCGGCACACCCAGCAACAGCGCCAGGTTGCCCGGCGCCGCGGCCATCCCTGTTTCGACCGTGTCGCGGACGCCCGGAAGGCCCAAAACGCCGCCCGCAGACCCGTACTCCGGCCCGGACAGGCCCATCCGGAGCAGCAGGGCATTCCGGGCTTCGGTGAACTCGTAGTCCCGGTGGCTTGCCCGGACCTGGGCGGCTATACGTTCCAGCTCCTCCCGCACCCTGCCGATCCCCCCGCCGGCTTCCCCCACCGCGGTGATCGCGCCACTGCCGCTGCGGTAGGCGTCCGCCTGGTAGGAAAAGAGGGAACGCCGGATGACGTCCGCCTCGGCCTCCACGGCGTAGAGCTGCCGGACTGCCCCGTCCAGGCCCGCGGCCCCGGCGAGCAGTTCCTCGAACTGGAAGCTCAGACCGCCCACGCCGCCGCGGATCCGCAGCACCCCGTCCGGCGGGGGCGGCGCGGGGCGCGGAACCTCCCCGGAGCCTGCCGGGCTGAGCTCGGCCATCAGTACCCCGGACGCCCCGACGAGAGTGCCACGTGCCGGGAGTGTGCCAGCACCACCGCCGCCGCCTCCACCAGCCCGTCCCGGGCCCGGCGCAGCGAGGCGGCCTGCAGGGACAAGGTGGTTCGGTAGGCCCGGCCTGCCGGGGACTGCCAGGTCTGCAGTTCCAAACGGGCCAGCCCGGCCAGCACCGCGTCTGCCTGGTCGGCGCACCCGGCCACCCGTCCCGCCAGCTGTTGGACTTCGTAACTTCGAGAGGCGCAGGCCGCCGCATCCGCCGCCATCACCGTGCTGCTCATGGACCCCGATTCCTTTCTCCCGATTCAGCTTCCGGGTTGACGCTACGGCCCGGCCGGCCGCGCCGGAACCGGCCTGGCGGGGTATGTGGACAACCTGCGAGCCGCGGCCCCGCCGTCATACCTGCCGCCGGGCTTCGGGCGCAGACTGACTTCGTGAAAGAATCGGACCATGCCTGAAACTGCCGCCACAGCTGAGACCCGTACGCCGTCCGGACGCCTGGCCCTCGCCGCGTCCGAGACCAAGATTGCGCTGGGGCCGCTGGACGGCCGCTACCAGCCGACCGTCGCGCCGCTGGTGGACTACCTCTCCGAGGCCGCCCTTAACCGTGACCGCGTCGCTGTCGAGGTCGAATGGCTCATCCACCTGACCAGCAACAATGTGCTGCCCGGCGCCGGCCCGCTGACCGCCGACCAGCAACAGCAGCTGCGTGCCATCGTCACGGAGTTCGACGCCGCGTCGGTCACCGAACTGGCCGATATCGAAGCCGTCACCGTGCACGACGTTAAGGCAGTGGAGTACTACATCGGCCGGCGCCTGGCCGGCATCGGGATCGAAAACCTGACCGCCATGGTGCACTTCGGCTGCACCTCGGAAGACATCAACAACCTCTCCTACGCGCTCGGGATCAAGGGCGCCGTCGAGGACGTCTGGCTGCCCGCAGCCCGCACGCTGGTCGCGCAGATCAGCACCATGGCAGAGGCGAACCGCGCGGTGCCGATGCTCTCCCGCACGCACGGCCAGCCGGCCACGCCCACCACCCTGGGCAAGGAACTCGCCGTCATCGCGCACCGGCTGACCCGCCAGCTGGACCGGATCGCCCGCACCGAGTACCTGGGCAAGATCAACGGCGCCACCGGAACCTACGCCGCCCACGTCGCCTCGGTTCCCGGTGCCGACTGGGAGACCGTCGCGAAGGGCTTCGTCGAGGGCCTGGGCCTGACCTGGAACCCCCTCACCACGCAGATCGAAAGCCACGACTGGCAGGCGGAGCTCTACGCCGACGTCGCGCGCTTCAACAGGATCCTGCACAACGTCTGCACCGACATCTGGAGCTACATCTCGATCGGCTACTTCGCCCAGGTGCCCGTGGCCGGTGCGACGGGATCCTCGACGATGCCGCACAAGGTCAACCCCATCCGGTTCGAAAACGCCGAAGCCAACCTGGAGATCTCCTCCGGACTGCTGGACGTGCTCGGCTCCACCCTGGTGACCTCCCGCTGGCAGCGGGACCTCACCGATTCCTCCTCGCAGCGCAACATCGGCGTCGCGTTCGGGCACTCACTGCTGGCCATTTCGAACGTCGCCAAGGGCCTGGACCGGCTGGATGTCGCCGAGGAGGTGCTGGCCCGGGACCTGGACACCAACTGGGAGGTCCTCGGCGAGGCCATCCAGATGGTCATGCGCGCGGAGGCGATCGCCGGCGTCGAAGGCATGGAAAACCCGTACGAGCGGCTGAAGGACCTGACCCGCGGCCAGCGCGTCGATGCGGCCAGGATGCAGGAGTTTGTCCAGAGCCTGGGCCTCTCCGCCGAGGCCGAGGCACGCCTGCTTGCCCTCACCCCGGGCAAGTACACCGGCATCGCCGACCGTCTGGTGAACCACCTCCGCAAGGCTGGCAGCTAGGCGGTTCACGTCGAATTAACTTTCCGGCACGGCAGCGTTTACGCTGCCGTCGAGGACTGGCCAGCCGTATCGTGGACGCTGGGACTGTAACCGACACGAGGAGACTCCCTTGCCGAGCGACATAGCGTCGACCGCACGGACCGTTCTGACCGACCCGGACCCGCTTGCCCCGGCAACTGCCCGGGACGATGCCGCCGCGTTGAGCCTGATGAGCTTCAACATCCGCTGCGACACCGCGCACACCCTCCCCGGCCAGGCCGATTACTGGCCGGAACGTGTTCCGGCGCTGCAGGCCGTCCTGGCCGAGGAACTCCCGGACGTGCTAGGCATCCAGGAGGGTCTGGAGCACCAGCTCGCCGTCATCGACGAGGCGCTCCCGGAGCACTACCGGATGATCGGCCACGGCCGCGATGGCGGCCGCCGCGGCGAGCACTCCTGTATCTACTACGACTCGCGTCGGCTGCGGCTGCGGATGTGGGACCAGTTCTGGCTCTCCGACACCCCGGAGGTGGCCGGGTCGGCAACCTGGGGCAACCACGTCACCCGGATCGCGACCTGGGGGCGGTTCGAGGACAGCTCCACCGGCCGGGAACTGATGGTGGTCAACACCCACTTCGACCACGAATCCGAAAATGCCCAGCTCCGCAGCGCCGAAGCCATCATCGAGCACAAGGCGCGTTTCGAACCGGGACTGCCGACCGTGGTGATGGGCGACTTCAACTCCCAGGCCGGGGCCTCCGGCGCGTACTCCACGCTGGTCGGCAGCGGCACCTTCCGGGATTCCTGGGCCGTCGCCAAGCAGCACCTGACACCCGAGTACGGGACGTTCCCCAACTACAAGGACCCGGTGGTCGGCGAGAGCCGGATCGACTGGATCGCCGTGACCCCCGACATCCAGGTGTCCGACGCGGCGGTCAACACCTTCCGGCTCGACGACCGCTACCCCAGCGACCACGCCCCGATCCAAGCCACCGTCCTGATCCCCTGACCGGCCCGGCCCCTCGCCCGGGCGGAGCGCGGCGGTAAAATTCCGGCTATGAGGCTCCTGCTGATCCGTCATGGCCAAACCCCCGGCAATGTCCTGGGCCAGCTCGACACCGCCCACCCGGGCCCCGGGCTGACGGCACTCGGCGAGCGCCAGGCCCAGGCGTTGGCCCGCGCCCTGGCGCAGCAGCAGATCCAGCAGCTGTACGCCTCCACGCTGATCAGGACGCAGCTGACGGCCGGGCCGCTGGCCAGCAGCCGCGGGCTGGACGTCGCGGTGCTGGCCGGCCTGCGGGAGATCGAGGCCGGGGCCCTGGAAAAGCTCACGGACCGCGAATCGCACCTGCGCTACCTGGGGACCGTGTTCCGCTGGGCGGCGGGCGAGCTTGACCGGCGGATGCCCTCCGGCCCCAGCGGCCATGACTTTTTTGAACGCTTCGACGACGCGATCAGCCGGATCGCGACGGCGGCCGGGCCAGCCGGGACACCCGGCACCGGGTCCGCCGGCACCGGGCCGTCCGGTGCCACGGTCGCCGTCGTCAGCCACGGCGCGGCGATCCGCGTCTGGACGGCCCGGCGCGCGGCCGACGTCGACGCCGGGTTCGCGGCCCGGCACGTCCTGGCCAACACAGGCATCGTCGCCCTGGAAGGGGACCCCGACGCCGGCTGGCGGTTGATCCACTGGGACGGCAGCCCGGTTGGCGGGCTGGCCCTGGCCGACCCGACGGCGGAGGACCCCGCCGGCAGCCCCGCCTGA
>DASSXE010000157.1:0-3829 GCA_035704125.1 Arthrobacter sp. | reverse complement strand
GCTGGCCGGCTGACCGGTCGCGACGGCCACCATGCGGCCCATCACCTCGGCCAGATAGTTGTCCGAGGTGCGCAGCAGCAGGTCCACCTGCTCGCTCACGGTCGCGGAGTCGACGGCGGCCAGCACCTTCCCGGCCCCGTCGCCGGGCGTCGGCTGGGGTGCTTTCGCCCGGGCGACGCCGGGTGTAACGCTGATTCCGGCTGCGGCGCCGGCTTCGCCGAGCCGTGCCGCGAAGGCCTCGGCCGCCGTCATGGCGGCGTCCTGCGGGCGCGCACCGGCGGTGCTTTCCGGCGCGAAGCGGGCGGAGTTCATGGCCAGCGGGAAGATCGGAGCCACCTCGCCGGCCGCCACGTCCTCCGGGCTCCAGGCCGGGCTGAGCGCCGGGCCGGTAAAGAGCGAGTCATCCAGCTGGACCGTGACCGGGCCGGTGACGCCCGTCTGCTGGAGGGCGCGGACCGTCGCTTGCGCCAGGGTAGCCAGCCCGGCGTGGCCCAGGACGGCGTCCGGCGCGGACTCGCCGGCACCCAGCAGCACGTCGCCGCCGGCGGCCAGGATGACGGTGCCGGGGGCGGGCCCGGCGACCGCCCGGGTGCTGAAGCGCCGGTCCGGGCCCAGGGTCCGCAGGGCCGCGGCGGCGGTCAGGAGCTTGATGTTGGACGCCGGCGGGCGGCCCTCGTCGCCGGACCGGTCGAAGAGGACCTCGCCGGTGACGGCGTCCTGGACCATCCCGCTGAAGGACCCGGCGCCGTCGGTCTTCAAAGTCGCGGAGAGCTGGGCCGCGAGCGCAGCGGCATTGGGGACGGGCGCGGCGTCGTTCAGCGGGCCAATGGAACCCTCGGGTTCACTGAGGGTCGACGGAGGCAGCTGCCAGGGGCCGGCGGCGGCGGCTTCGGCTGGGCGCGGAGGGCCAAAGAAACCCGGGCCGATGCTCAAACCGGAGGGGATGGCGAGCGCCACGATCAGCAGTCCCAGGAGCACGGTGGGGAGGCTGCTGCCGGGCCTTTGGGGCGGCGGAACCGTGCCCTGCCGGCTCTTTCTGCGTGTCATGGTGCTGATGGTCCTTTGGTCCGAAATGTCCCCACTAGTTCCTGAAACCAGGGCCTGTCGCTATATCCTCAATAATAGTCGGCGGCACCGGCAGGGCTTTTTTGGGGCGTCACCTGTGCCGCGCACCCCCTGAATCCGTCGAGGAGCATTCCATGAAGCATGACGTGACCATCGAGATCCCCAAGGGATCCCGCGTCAAGTACGAAGTCGACCACGAAACCGGCCGCGTCCGCCTGGACCGCGTCCTGTTCACCTCCATGCAGTACCCCACGCACTACGGGTTCTTCGAAAACACGCTGGGCGAGGACGGCGATCCGCTGGACGCGCTGGTCCTCCTGCAGGACTTCGACCTGCACCCCGGCGTGATCGTCGAGGCCCGCCCGATCGGCGTCTTCAACATGACCGACGACGGCGGCGGGGACGCCAAGGTTCTCTGCGTGCCGGCCGATGCCCGCTTCGACCACATCAACGAGATCAGCGATGTCAGCGAGTTCCTGATCAAGGAAATCGAGCACTTCTTCACCCGCTACAAGGACCTGGAGCCGGGCAAGTGGGTCAAGGCCGAGGGCTGGGGCGACCGCGCCGCCGCCGAAGCCGAGCTCGAAGCCTCGATCAAGCGTTACGTTCCGCACACGCACTAACGTTCCACCCCAACGACGCGGGGTCCCTCACCGCCCATCCGGCCCGCCGGATACGGCCGTGACGGACCCCGCGTTGCGTTTAACTGCCAGCCGCGGATCAGAAAGGTATGAAATTGTTGGTTCATGAACTTCGAGCCAGCGTTTGACCCGCCCTGCGGCCCCGTGACCGGATGGCGCGACGGCGAGGTGCTGCGTGCCACCGGCATCCCCTACGCCGCCGCGGCGCGGTTCCAGCCCCCGGCCGCCGCACCCCGCTGGAGTGACCCCTTCGCCGCCACGACACTCTCCCCTGCCTGCCCGCAGGCACCGGTTCCGTTCCTGGACGAGATCCTCGGAACCCGGTACGGCGAACTTCCCGGCAGCGAGGACTGCCAGCGGCTCTCCATCACGCTGCCGGCCGGACTGGCCCCCGGCGAACGGGTCCCGGTGATGGTCTGGCTGCACGGCGGGTCCTACACCTCCGGTTCCGGGGACCTCGCCATCTTCGACCCCAAGGCCCTGGTGGCCGAGAACCGCGTGATCGTGGTCTCGGTGACGTACCGGCTGGGCCTCTTTGGCTACCTCGCCACCAGCTCCGGCCGCCCTGCCAACCTCGGCCTGCTCGACCAGCTGGAGGCCTTCCGCTGGGTGCGCCGCAACATCAGCGCCTTCGGCGGCGACCCGGACAACGTCACGGCCTTTGGCCAGTCCGCCGGCGGAGACGCCGTCGCCCACCTGATGGCCACCCCGGAAGCGCCCTCCCTGTTCCGCCGCGCCATCATCCAGAGTGCGCCGCTGGGCATCACCCGGGGCCGGGCGAAGATGAGTGCCGCCATGGGGGCCGCGGCGGAGGGGATCACGGACGGGACCCCCGCGCTGGACGTGGTGGCGGCCGAAGCGCGGGTCGCCCAGGCGGCCCGGAAGTTCGGGCTGATGGCGGCGATGCCGTTCGGCACCCAGTACGGCCACGCCCCGCTGCCGCAGGAGTCGGAGATCGAGCAGGCCTGGGACGCCACGGCCCCCGGGATCGAGGTCCTGATCGGGCACACCTCCGAGGAGGCCCGGATGTTCCTGCCGCGCAATCCCGTCGTCGGCAGGCTCACGAAGGTCCCGGTCCTGGGAACCGCCGTCGTCCGGGCCATCAACCGGGTGGTCACCGAGGCGGTGTACGGCCGGGCGGCTCGGAGGTTCGCCCGCCGGCACGTCCGCGCCGGCGGCACCGCGCACCGTTACCTGCTGACCTGGCACGCGCCGGGAAACGTCTACGGGGCGGCCCATACAGTCGATTTGCCGCTGCTCTTCGGCGACGAGCAGACCTGGGCCGGGGCGGGGCTCCTGGCCGGCGCCAGCTGGGAGGACATCAACGCACCGGGCAAGGCCCTGCGCGCCCTTTGGGCCCGGTTCGCCTCCGGCGACGGCCTCGATGACGACGGCGGGATCCCCGGCGCCTTCCGGTACCGCGCGGTCTGACCCGTGCGGACCCTCGGGGTGGACCTGGCCGCGGCCACGAAAAAGACCGCGGCCGCCGTCGTCGAATGGAACGGCGGGTCCGCCCGGCTGGTCCACTTGGCGGTTGACGTCGACGACGCCGAAATCGTGCGGCTCTTCGGCTCTTCCGACCTCACCGGCATCGACTGCCCGGTGGGCTGGCCGGATGCGTTCCTGCCGTTCATCGCCGGGCACCTTGCCGGCAGCGCGCAACCTGTCCTGGGCCACGACGGCATCGCGGGCCGCCGGCTGCTGGCGTACCGGGACACCGACCGCTTCATCACCGGGCTGACCGGCCTGATCCCGCTCAGCGTCTCCGCCGACCGGCTGGCGCACCCGGCGATGCGCTGTGCCGTGATCCAGGCGAAGATCGGCCAGGAATACGGGCTGCAGCCACGGGACGGCAGCGGCCGCCTGGCGGAGGTGTATCCGGCCGCGTCGCTGAAGACCTGGGGGCTGCTGGCCCGCGGCTACAAGGGCCGCGGCGGTCCGGAGGCGGAACGGCTCGGCGGGCTGCTGGCGGCCCTGGCGCAGGCCGCACCCTGGCTGGACCTGGCCGGCCACGAACCGCAACTGGCCGGCTCCGACGACATGTTCGATGCGCTGATCGCCGCCCTCACCGCGCGGGCGGTGGCTGTGGGCGCCACGGTCGTTCCGGATGCCGCCCACGCGGC
>DASSXE010000142.1:0-5136 GCA_035704125.1 Arthrobacter sp. | reverse complement strand
CGGCCGTGCTGGCCGGATGCACGTCCGGCGAACCGGACTCCGGCGGAGCAACCGCCGTCAGCAACCTCACCGGCCAGACGGCCCCGACTGCAGCATCCGGCAGCGGATCCCGGGCGGCCCTCGGCCCCGTGGTCAAGGATTCGTTCGGCAACGCCGACTTTTACACCAGCGTGGACGGTGACACTCCAGCCGTCGTGGCCGGTTCCTTCCGCTTGTCCGAGGCGAAACTCCGGGAGTTCAACGGCATCCCGGCCGGGCAGTCCCTGCTGCCAGGCACCAAGCTCCGCCTGCTTCCCGCCCCCGGACCCATCACGGGTGCCGCGGGGCCGGCGGCACTGAACGGCGACGGCATTCCCACCAGTTACGTTGTCGCGCCTAACGACACCCTGGGCGGAATCACCTACCGCTTCGGCATCACCGGTGACCAACTGGCCGAGGCAAACATGGTGCCCTACACATACGAGAAGGGGAATGTGTATTTCGTCCGAGCCGGGCGGCACCTCCAGCTCCAGAAGAATCCCGTTGACCAGCGCGCCGGCAAGGGTGCCGTCGTCACTAATTCGTTCGGCGGCCCGGTCTATTACACGACTATCGATGGCGACTCCCTGGACAGCATCGGCTACCAGTTCCGCTCCACGACAGAACAACTGCTGCAGTACAACCCGGGCCTGGCCGCCTCCCCGTCCATTCCGCCGGGGACCCGGGTGCGGCTGATCCCCGGTGAGCTCGCGGTCGAGGGGGCAACAGGATCCTTCACCGCGGGTCCCGACGGCGTACCGGTCACCTACACCACGGCCCCGGGGGACACCGAGCGCCAGGTCGAATTCCGTTTCAAGGTTTCGGACCTCCGCGCCGCGAACCGTCCGCTCACCGGTCCCGCTGGCAGCTGGTACGACTTCAAAGACCTCCCCAACGGCGAACTCACCCCCGGCCAGACCATCAGCGTCGCCCTGAACAAGCCAATCAACAAGTAATTGCCGGGTAGCCCCTCAGGCAAGGGGCAATCCATCCTTCACCAGGCGTTCCAGTGCGTCCGCCAGGGGATGTGTCGTGTGCGCCGGGAGCACCAGTTCCAGCGAAACCTGCGGGGCATCCGGGACGGCGACGTAGCGGATTCCCGGGTGGGGGTGAAGCCGGGCAGAAGCGGGAACGACGCCGAATCCGCGGCCGGCGGCGACGGTCTCCATGCCTTCGTCGTAGTTGCGGCTCCTCAACGCCACCTCGGGCTGCGCTCCGGCCGGCCACATCGCCGCCCCGACCGTGCCGCTGCCGGCATTGACTACGAGAGGATGAGCGGCCAGCTCCGCCCAACCCAGACGCCGACGCCGGGCGAGCGGATGGTCGCGGCCGACGGCCACAAGCCGGTCCTCGGTAGACAGGGCCACAGTACGGACCGCCGAAGACATGCCGCCACCGGAATATACGATGGCCGCATGGGTGCTCCCGTCGGTGACACCGCCCCAGCGGTCATCGCACCGGACGAGCTGCACGCGGCAACCCGTGGACTCCTCCAACCTCCCGATCAGGTCCCTGGTGAGCGTGCTGGGCAATAGCCAGGTGAATCCGAGTCGCAGGACGTCTGACTCCTTGACGGACCGGATGGCCGCTTCCAACTGCGGCAGGATGACCGCCAATTCATCCCGGAGCCGCTCACCCGCCGGGGTGAGGCCCACCGTCCGGGTGGTCCGCTCTACCAGGATCGTCCCCAACGCGCGTTCCAGGCGGGCCACCGCCCTGCTGAGGAACGGCTGGCTCACGCCCGCAAGAGCGGCGGCGCGGGTGAAGTGCGGCTCCTCCGTCAAAATGGAGAAAAGCTCCAGATCCCTCATCCCAACATCCATGCACTTATTGTATGAATCTTCCGGTCCGGGCATTTCTCTTCCACGCCGGGGATGCCTAGCGTCGGAAGCCTAGAACACCGGAGGACATCACGGCGTGCGGGTCCCCCGGCCACCAGACGACGCGCGCCGGAAAGCCAGCAGCGCTGTGCAAAAGCAAGAACTACTCAAGTCCCTCGCTACTCCCCTCGGCGGCGGCGCCTATCCGCAGGGTCCGTACCGCTTCGTCAACCGGGAATACCTGAACATCACCTACCGCACCGATCCGGAGGCCATGCGGGCCCTGGTCCCCGAACCGCTGGAGGTGGCGGACCCCCTGGTCCGCTTCGAGGTGATCAGGATGCCGGACAGCTCAGGCCTGGGCGACTACACGGAGTCAGGCCAGGTGCTGCGGGTCAAGCACCAGGGCCAGGATGTGGACTACGTGCACAACATGTTCCTGGACAACGGGCCCGCCATCGCCGGCGGCCGCGAGGCCGGCGCCTACCCGAAAAAACTCGGCCGGCCCCGGCTTTTCGTCGACTCGGACACCCTGGTGGGGACCCTCGATTACGGGAGCCTTCGGGTCGCCACGGGAACGATGGGCTTCAAGCACGCCGTCATGGACCCGGAGCAAGCCCGGGCAGAGATCGGGATTCCGACGATGATGCTCAAGCTGATGCCCGGCTACGACGGCTCCCCCCGCATCGCCGAACTGGTCAGCACCCGGATCCAGGATCTGACCATCCGCGGTGCGTGGACCGGTCCCGCCCGGCTCGAACTGCACGCCCACGCCCTCGCTCCCCTGTCGGACCTGCCGGTCCTTGAGATCGTCTCCGCCAGCCACATCCTGACCGATCTGACGCTGCCCCGGGCCGAACTGGTCCACGACTACCTTTCGGCCTGAACCTGAAGTAGCCGCCGCCGGTTCGGTAGCGTGGACCGGATGACAGACAATCACGCCGCCGACCTGTATGACGCCGTGAACCGTTGGGGGCCCAGCAATGACTTTTTCCTCGCCGTGGCGACGGCGCTCCACAGGGCCAGGCTGCTTGACCTCGGCTGTGGCACGGGTGGCCTGACGATCGCCGCCGCCCGCGCCGGGTGTTTCGTCACCGGCATCGATCCGGACCGGCCGTCGCTTGCGGCGGCGCGGGCGAAGCCTGGCGCGGGCCTGGTCTACTGGATTGACGGGGACTCGCGCCGGATCCCACGCCACGCGCTCTTCGACGTCGTCCTCCTGACCTCCAATGTTGTCCAGGAGATTCTCGACGACGCCGATCTGGCCCGAACCTTTCGGGACGTCGCGGCCCACCTGGTCCCGGGTGGCCGCCTGGCCTTCGATTCCCGCGGCTACCGGGGAGAGCCGGTGGGCCGAGGCACCGGGGTACTCGCTTTCACTGCCCGGCGGTGATGTCGGGCGCTCACGACCGGACCGCCCCACGAAGGACGGCCCGGTGGATTCGATCAGGGTGTGGCCTATTCCGTCGACGTCCGGTAGAAGTACATCTCCCGGGACCCGGATGGGGCGTCCCAGCCCTGGGCGAACATCCAGGTTCCGGCGTACTGGGTGAGGCCGCCCCAGGCCAACGATCCGCCCCGGTGCACCTCTTTTTGGGTGAAGGGTGCGTCCAGGTCGTACAGCGCCTGCGCGGCGGAGAAGTTGCCGTCGACGTCACCGTAGAAGAAGTCCAGGACCAGCCTGGGGCCGGCGGCGTCGTCCGCCACCACGATGGCGCAGGCCACTTCGTGCAGGGATCCGCCAAGCGGCCCCAGGTCGAGGTAGTCCTGGGGCTCGAAGGTCCAGTTCACCAGATCGTCGGAGCGCCCGACGTGGGTCTTGCCCCCGCACCCCTCGGACAGGTACATCAGGTAGGACCCGTCAATCTTCACCGCTTCGCCATTGGCGTTCCGCGGGATCACGGCGCCCTTGGCCCAGTACCGGGATACCTCGTGCGGTACGGCCAGGCCGAGCTTCTCCCAGTGGAGCAGATCGTCGGATACCGCCACGTTGATATCGCAGCCGACCTCGCCCAGCGGGTAAGCCGCGGGGTCCTGGCCGTCCGGCTTATCGGTGCTGTCGATGGTCCAGATCCCGTTGTAGAACATGTAGTACCGACCGTTGGCCTGGTAGACCTTCGGGTCCTCACATCCGAGGATCTCGTTGTCCTGGGTGGGATAAATGACGGGGTTGGAGGCGTTGTCCCGCCACCCGGTCGCCGGATCGTAGACCGCGACGCCGATGCGGCTGGAAACCGACTCCTTGCGCGGGGAGGCCCGGTAGAACAGGTAGAGCTTGCCATCCCGCTCGATGACGGAGGGGTTGAAGATGGAGTCCGCCGTCCAGCCGATGCCGGTGGGGTCCTCCCAATCATCGACCTGGCGGAACGTCAGGGCGTCGTCTTTGCGGAACGGACCCACGGCCCACGCGGGATGTTCGGGGTAGGCGGCGGAAAACTGGTCGGTGGAGATCGTGTCAGTCAGCGGGTTGCTGAACGTGAGCGCCCCCTGGTAGCTGTCGGCCAGGGCCTGTGTGGTGATTTTCTGCATCGCTTCTTCCTGTCTTGCAGTGCTGGACTAATTGCGGACCAGGTTCACCCAGGTGAACCCGCCCGGAGCGACCGTGACGCGGCCGGAGTGGTCCTGGCCGTTGTGGTTGGGGTCCCGGGGAACGGGCCGGCCCTCGGCGTCAAAGGCCTGCTGGCTCAAGTGGAAGCCCTGGGGCAGGTCCACTTTTCGTTCCACGTTGGTCGGTGCCGCGCTGATGTACAGCGTCGCCGCACCTCCGGTGCCGGAAACGGAAACCGAGGAGATTTGAGGCTGGAGCAGGACTCCGTCGATCGCGACGTCGCCGTCGGTCTTCGCTGAGACGCTGCTCTGGCCCGCGGGAAGGACCCGGTCCAGGGAGAAGGGAAACAAGATTCCGGGAGCCGCGGTAATGCCCTGGGCACCGGCGCCGCCGTTCGGTGTGTTGCCGAGCGGTGCGCGCCCGGAGGTCCAGGATGTGGTTCCGGCGGCTTCGGGCCGTTGGTTCACGATCGGGTAGACATTCCGGTCCTGGTCCGCAGCCGGGATCGGAATCGTGAGGGTTCCTCCGGCCTTGAGGTCTACGTAGGCACCACCGGACCAGTTGGCCTCCCCCGTCCACGCTGACGCAGGTTTGACGACAGCGCCGTTGGTGAACGATCCCGCCTCGGCTTCGGCCACCTTGAGCCCGTCGGTGCCCACGGTGTGGCTGATGCCGAGGGCTTTGGCCTTGAGCGCAGGATCGGCGTCCAGGGCAAGCATCGAGAGCAGGGTGTGGATGGTGGATTCGGCC
>DASSXE010000081.1:0-3523 GCA_035704125.1 Arthrobacter sp. | reverse complement strand
TGATCGGCGCCCTGCGGCGCGCCGCGGCGGGTGAATCCCTCTTCGAGGAGGGCGTCGCAGCCGGCATCGTGGAGAGCCTGACGGAACCGGAGGAAGTTGACCCCCGGACCGCCGCCCTCACGCCACAGGAACGGCGGGTACTGGAACTCGTGGGTGAGGGCCTCACGAACCGCCAGATTGCTGCCGAGATGTTCCTGGCCGAGAAGACGGTCAAGAACTACGTCTCGTCGCTGCTCGCCAAACTGGGCTTCGAGCGCCGGACGCAGGCCGCGGTCTTCATCGCCAGCCCGGCCATCGCCAGCCCGGCCGGCCCGCACTCCGGCTCCTAGACCGCCACCGGCTGGATCAGGCGGGCGATTCAGAGCGGCACGGACCACTCGACGCTGGTGCCCGCGTCCGGCGCTGAGACGATCACGCATTCGCCGTCGAGCATCCGCGCCCGGTCCTCGAGGTTGGCCAGGCCGTTGCGCTCGGTGGCGTCGGTGAAGCCGGAGCCGTTGTCGGTGATGACCACCGTGACCCGGCCCTTGACGACGGCGACCGAGACCGCGATGGCATCGGCGCCGGAATGCCGGATCGCGTTGCTCAGCCCCTCGGAGACGACGGCCACAACATTGTCGGCTTTTTCCGGCGTGACGGTGTCCACGGGCCCGGTGAGGGTCAGCCGCGGCGTGAACGGCAGCGACTTGGCGGAACTCCGGGCCACGCGACGGATCCTGCCGCTGAGCAGGTCGGTTTCGTTCAGGCTGTGCCGGAGCGAGTAGATGGTGTCCCGCAGGCTGCGGATCGCTTCGTCCAGTTCGCCGGTGATGTTCCGGATCCGCTCGGTCGCGAGCTCGTCCCGGGTGAACCTGGTCAGGCTCTGCACGCTCAGACCCGCGGCGAAGAGCCGCTGGATGACGAGGTCGTGCAGATCGCGGGCGATGCGGTCCCGGTCCGTGAAGACCAGCAGCTCTTCCCGGAGCCGGTGGACTCGTGCCAGTTCCAGGGCCAGTGCGACGTGCGAACCGAAGACGGCGCCCATCTCGCGGTCGGTGCGGTCGTACGGCGTTTCCCCCGGCTCGCGGGCTAGCAACAGCAGTCCGTGGTGGGCCCCCTGGGCGCTGAGCGCCACCGCCAGCAGCGGCCCCGTGCTGTGGTCATCGCAGAGTTCGAGGATGCGTGAGGCCGAGTCAAACAGGACCGGTTCGCCGCCGGTGAGCACGTCCCGCAATGCCGGGTCGTCCAGGACCAGCCGGGTGCCGGCGAACTCCCCGGCCTGCTCCCCCGCTGCCCCGACGATGACGTGGCTTTCCCCGGACTCCGCCGGCGCCACGATCAGGGCGAGCCGCGATGCGGACTCCTGCCGCGCGCGTTCGGCGATGGGGTCCAGCCCGGAGGCGCTGTAGTCCCTGTCCCCGGCCAGCATCAGGCCGGCAACATCCATGCAGGCCTCCAACCAGCGTGCCCGGCGTCGGGCGTCATCGAAGAGCTTGGCGTTCTCGATCGCGACGGCGGCCGCGGTGGCCAGCGCGACGGCCAGCGCCTCGTCCTCGTCGCTGAAGTCTTCGCCGCCGGCCTTCTCGGTCAGGTAGAGGTTCCCGAAGACCCGGTCCCGGACCCTGATCGGGACACCCAGGAACGTGTTCATCGGCGGGTGGTTGGGCGGGAAGCCGGTGGCCTCGGGATGGCGCCCGAGCTCATGCAGCCGCAGCGGCCTGGGATCGCTGACCAACAGGCCCATCACCCCGTGGCCCGTTGGCTGCCGGCCGATCCGGGCGGCGGCTTCCGCGTCGATCCCCACGGTGACGAAGTGGTTCAGGGTGTCGTCTTCGCCCATCACGCCAAGGGCGCCGTAGCGCGCCTGCAGCAGCGAACACGCGGACTGCACCAGGCGCTCCAGGACGGCGTCAAGGCTGAGGTCCTCGGCCAGGGCTACGACGGCCTCCAGCAGCCCGGCCATCCGCTCCCGGGATTGCATCAGTTCCCCGCCCCGGGTGACGAGATCCCTGAGTACGTCTTCGGCTTTGGCGTTTCCGGACGCTATCGAGTCCGGTCCCTTGTCTAGAGACTGCATGGTGCCCCCAAATTACTGTGCCCAAAAATGCGGCGTCCACCATCCGCGCTGATGATGTGCTGTCAGAATACTCCCATCCACCGCCCCCGGGACCTGTGCCGGGGCGCGAATTATTACGCCCGCGGGCCGTTATGCCCTAGCCCCGCGGGCAGAGGTGCCATAGGCTCGCAGCCATGAGCACTGACCCGCAGCCGGCAGGCACCCCGTCACAGCACCAGCCCCACGACGTCGAAAACCTGGACAACCACGAATGCTGGCGGTTGCTGCGCAGCGTCAGCGTGGGCCGCCTCGCGGTCTGGGTGGACGACCATCCGGACATCTTCCCGATCAACTACAAGGTGGACCACGGGACACTCGTGTTCCGGACCGCGGACGGCACCAAGCTGCAGGCGGCCACCGGAGACACGCCCGTGGCGGTGGAGGCCGACGGCGTCGACGCCGACAGCGGGGTTGCCTGGAGCGTGGTCATCAAGGGGCAGGCCGCCGCCGTGAAGAACCAGGAGGAGGTCCTGGACACCGTGGGGCTGTTGCTCTTCCCCTGGCAGGCCGGCAAGAAGGAACACTTCGTCCGGATCACCCCCGAGGTGGTCAGCGGCCGTCGGTTCAAGATCGTGCCGCCGCTGACCTGGTGGACGCCGCTGGATGACGCCACCCGCTCCGGGCTCGAGTAGGCCCGGGCGCCGGGGCTCAGGCCAGCCGGGTGATCTCGACGGTCACCGACAGGGCGGATCCCCCGCCGCCGGAGAGGATGCCCTTCAGCGGAGGCACGTCGCGGTAGTCCCGGCCGCGGGCGACGGTGACGTGGAAGTCACCGGCGGGCTTGTGGTTGGTCGGGTCCCAGCTGCGCCATTCCCCGTCCCACCATTCCAGCCACGCGTGCGACTGGCCGGCGACTGTCTCGCCGAGCGCCGCCGTCGACCGCGGGTGCAGGTAGCCGGACACGTACCGAGCCGGGATGCCGCAGCTTCGGAGCGCGCCGATGGCCAGGTGGGCGAGGTCCTGGCAGACGCCCTGGCGCTGGTTCCAGGCCTGCTCTGCGTTGGTGGTCACGCCGGTGGAGCCCTTCATATAGGTCATCTCACCGCGCATCCATTCGAAGACGGCCATCGCGGCTTCGTGCGGGTTGCAGCCCTCGACGACGCCGGGCACGATCGCCAGGACCTCGGGGCCGGGGCCGGTCAGCTGCGACTGCGGGATCCAGTCGCTGAACTGGTTCAGGGTCTCCGGCGTCGAGAGCGCCTCCCAGGGCACGATGCCCGCTTCCGACGGGATCCGCTCCACCCGGTGCACCTCCACCGTGGTGGTGGACAGGACCTCAAGGTGGTCGTGCGGCATCTGCATGTCGAACGCGGTGACCCGGGTGCCCCAGTAGTCGCGGTAGCTGCTCAAGGCGGCCTGCGACGGGGAGACCTTCATGGACGACTCGAGGACCACCTGCTGGGGATCCGTCAGCGGCGTCATCCGCGC
>DASSXE010000534.1:0-2810 GCA_035704125.1 Arthrobacter sp. | reverse complement strand
ACGCTGCTGAAACCGGAGGCGAAGGCGACGTCCGCCGCCTTCATCGACGTGGAGACCAGCAGCGTCCTGGCCGTCTGGGCCCTGCTGGCGCGCGCCAGGGACAACGGGCCGGCGCCGAGTTCGTGGCCGAGGATCCGGTTGAGCTGGCGGGAGGAATAGCCCAGCCGTGCCGCCAGCCCCTCCACGCCGTCGCGGTTGATCACGCCGTCGTTGATCAGCCGCATCGCCCGTGCGGCAACATCGGTGCGGACGTTCCACGCCGGCGTGCCGGGGACGGCCTCCGGCAGGCACCGCTTGCATGCCCGGTAACCGGCATCGTGGGCCGCGGCGGACGTCTCGTAGAAGGTCACATTGCCGGCCTTGGGCGTGCGCGCCGGGCACGAGGGGCGGCAGTAGATGCCGGTGGTGCGGACAGCGGTATAGAACTGCCCGTCGAAACGGGGGTCCCGGGCGTCGATCGCCCGGTAGCGCTGCCAAAAGTCCATGACTCCATCCTGCCAGTACCGGCGGTCCTCAGCTAGCGGAAATCGGACACGGGCGTGGAGGGCCGGCATTCGGGGGAGCGGCGTTTGTTAAAGTCGGACGATGGATTCATCCGCGACACCCGGCGCCCTGCGTGAACTGCTCTCAGCGGATGCCCGCAGCGTTGCGCCGCTGCTGTTGGGGGCCGTCTTAACCCACCAGAGCCACGCCGGCCCGGTGGCGGTGCGGATCACCGAGGTCGAAGCGTACCTGGGCCCCGAGGACTCGCTGCACCCGGACCCCGGTTCGCACACGTTCCGCGGGCAGACCCGGCGCAACGCTCCGATGTTCGGCCCGGCGGGGCACCTCTATGTCTATTTCACCTATGGCATGCATCATTGCACCAACATTGTCTGCGGCCCCGAAGGCGTCGCCTCCGCCGTGCTCCTGCGGGCCGGGGAAGTGGTGGCGGGGGAGGAACTTGCCCTGCTCCGGCGGCCGACGTCGAAGACTCCCAAGGATCTGGCCAGCGGCCCGGCCCGCTTCGCCACGGCCCTGGGATTGACGACGGCGGACAGCGGCCGGGACGCGCTCGTCGCGCCCTTCCGGCTCCAGCTCCCGGCGCAGCCCGCGGCCGCGGTCAGCTCGGGGCCCCGGGTTGGCGTCTCCGGCGCCGGCGGCTCGGAGGATTACCCGTGGCGTTTCTGGCTCAGCGGCGACCCCACGGTTTCCCGCTACAAGGCCGCGAAGGCCCGCCCGGCCCGCCCGTAGGGCTACCAGCCAGTAGAATTGACGGGTGAATCCCAGCGAACAGCACCTGTCCCAGACGCCGCAGCCCGGCGAACCCGCGAGCGTGGACCAACTGATCTCGGGCCTCTGCGCCACGGTCCCGGATTACCCCAAACCGGGGATTGTCTTCAAGGATCTGACCCCCGTCTTCGCTGACGGTGCGGCCCTCAAAGCCGTCGTGGACGCGCTGGTGCAGCCCTTCATCGGCCGGTTCGACGCCGTCGCCGGCGTTGAGGCGCGCGGCTTCCTGCTCGCCGCAGCCGCGGCGTACGCCACGAACACCGGTGTCATCACGGTGCGAAAGGCCGGCAAGCTGCCGCGGGCGGTGGTGTCCGAGGACTACGCGCTGGAATACGGCACGGCAACCTTGGAACTGCACACCGCCGACCTGGCCCCGGGCAGCCGGGTGCTCATCCTCGACGATGTCCTTGCCACCGGCGGAACACTCGGGGCCGCGGCACGACTGTTCGAGCGCTGCGGCGTCCAGGTCGCCGGCGTCGGCGTCGTGATGGAACTCGATGACCTGGCCGGCCGCGCCGCCCTCCCGGACCACCACGTCCACTCGTTGCTGCGGCTGTAGCCTCAACCGCCGCCGGTAAGCCGCAAGGGTACGGCGCAGGAAAGCCGCTGGGAAAATCGGTACCCCGCCTCACTGGCGGGAAGCGGCCGTGTCGGTAGAATGCCGGAAAAGTCCGGCCGGAAGAAAACCGACATATTTCGGGAGCGATCGCCGAAATCGCTGTAGAATGGTTGGTCTGTCTTTTTCGATAGGGGAACGTTCCATGCACGACGCTGATTTGGCCCACGAACGCGATTATGTGGCCGGCTTGTACGCCCGGTTGGACGAGCTGCGGGCAGAAAAGCGCGCCCAGCTCGCCCAGGTCCGGCGTGCCGGGGCCGTGGGCACCATGCAGAACGTCTCCGAACGCGACGCCTTCGCGGCACTGTATGAGGACCGCCTGGCCCAGCTCGACGCCGTCGATGACCGGCTGGTCTTCGGCCGCCTGGACCTCGACTCCGGGGAGGCCCAGTACATCGGCCGCATCGGCCTGACCACCGAGGATTTGCAACGGCTCATGGTGGACTGGCGTGCGCCCGAGGCCGGCCACTTCTACCAGGCCACCGCCTTCGACCGGCAGGGCGTCCGCCGCCGCCGGCACCTGATCCTGCAGGGCCGGGAGGTCAAGGCCATCGAGGACGACGTCCTCGACGCCGACTTGCTCGCCGACGACGACTCACTGCAGGGTGAGGGCGCGCTGCTCGCGGCCCTGAACTCCAAGCGCACCGGCAGGATGTCCGACATCGTCGGCACCATCCAGTCCGAACAGGACCGGATCATCCGCTCGTCGATCTCCGGGGCCCTCGTGGTCCAGGGCGGCCCCGGCACCGGCAAGACCGCCGTTGCCCTGCACCGCGCAGCGTACCTGCTCTACACCCACCGCGACCGGCTCAAGACCGCCGGCGTGCTGCTGGTGGGCCCGTCGTCGTCGTTCATGAACTACATCGAGCGTGTCCTGCCCTCCCTGGGTGAGACCGGCGTGGTCATGGCCAGCCTGGGC
>DASSXE010000207.1:0-17249 GCA_035704125.1 Arthrobacter sp. | reverse complement strand
CCGGGTCCCGGTCCGGCCGCCAGCGGACGAACTGGGTGGTGTGCCGGAACCTGGCACCCTCCATGTGGTCGTACTTCACTTCCAGCACCCGCTCCGGACGCAGCGGCACGAAGCTGAGATCCTTGGCGCCGCTCCAGCGGCTGCCCTCGGCGTTGCGCGGGGTGCGGGTGCCGTCCTCCTGCCGGTCCCAGGCCCAGGGATGCCCGGCGATGTCGGTGACCAGCGGCTGCAGCTCCTCGAAGAGCTCTTTCCGGCGCTGCATCGGGAACGCCCCCACCACGCCCACGCTGGCCAGCACGCCGTCGTCGTCGTAGAGGCCCAGCAGCAGCGATCCCACGCGGTCCGCGCCGGAGGTGTGCACCCGGTAGCCGGCCAGGACGCAGTCCGCGGTGCGCTGGTGTTTGACCTTGAACATGGTCCGTTTGTCCGGCTGGTAGCTCGAGTCCAGCGCCTTGGCCACGATCCCGTCGAGGCCGGCGCCCTCAAACTGCCGGAACCAGCGGTCCGCGGTCTCCCGGTCCCGGGTCGCCGCGGTCACGTGGACCGGGGCCTTGCTGCCGGCCAACGCCCGTTCCAGGTCCGCGCGTCGTTCCTCGAACGGGCGGCCGGTGAGGTCCTCCCCGTCCAGGGCCAGCAGGTCGAACGCGACAAAGCTGGCCGGGGTCTGTTCGGACAGCAGACGGACCCGGCTGGCGGCGGGGTGGATCCGCTGCTGGAGCGCGTCGAAGTCGAGCCGGTCCCCGGCGGCACCCACCAGGATGATCTCCCCGTCCACCACGCAGCGCGGCGGCAGGTTCAGCTTCAGGGATTCGACAAGCTCCGGGAAGTACCGGGTCAGCGGCTTGCCGTTGCGGCTGCCGATCTCCACCTCGTCGCCGTCGCGGAAGATGATGGACCGGAAGCCGTCCCATTTGGGTTCGAAACTCACCGCTCCCTCCGGCAGGGCGGGGACGGCCTTCGCCAGCATCGGCGCGATCGGGGGCATGAGCGGCAGTTGCATAGGCCCCATTCTTACCTGCAGTGGCTCCGGCGTCGAGAACTAACCCGCTCCTTACCGGGCGGAAACGCGGCGGCAACAATGGCGCCTCAGACTGGAAGTGCCCGCAGGTCCAGGCACCAGCTCCAGTCCGGGAGGCCCGCCATGTTGAAGGAAGCCAAAGCACCAGTCATTCGAATCCGCGCCCTCGACCAGTTGCACCGCGGGGACGAGATCGAGGCCCGGCTGCGGGTGGGGCCGAACTACGACGACGTCGTGATCCGCCGTGGCTGCGTCCAGGAGACGGCGCCCGGGATCGGCGTCGTCTGGATCCTGGACCGGCAGACGGGACAGCGCAAAGCGGTCAACGCCGACGAGTGCACCCTGTGGCGGGTGGCCTGAGACGCTTCGCCGCCGGCCTGGCCGGTGGGCGCAGTCAGTCAGGACTGTCTCCGGCCAGCAGGTGCAGCCACTCGATGGCGCCGTCGGTCATCGGGTGAAACACGCCGAGCGTGTCCAGGAACGCCCGGGCCTCGCGCATTTCGGTCTCCCGCCGCACGGCGTGCGTGGGGGTTCCCGCCAGCAGCCGCGCCACCAGGGCCGGGCCGTCCGGTCCCAGCTCACCGGCGATCTGGCCGGTGAGCCACTCCTCCGCGCCCAGCGCCCGGGCAGCCGTGACGGACTCGATGACGCTGGCCGCAAGGCCTTTCATGAACACGCTCCGCAGCAGCTTCAGCCCCGCGGCCGTTCCGGCTTCGGCCCCGGCGCCGGCCGCCGGAATTCCCCAGTCCGCCAGGACGGGGAGCAGCGGGTCCGTCCCGGGACCGCTGAGCAGCAGCGGCGTTGCCAGGCGCGCCCGCGCCACCGGCGCCAGGACGGCGACGTCGACGAACATCACCCCCTGCCGCTGCGCGCTGAGTGCTGACCTTCGTTTAGCCTCCGGCGCGGCCGTGTTCAGGTCCGCGTAGATGGCCCCCGGGTCCATTGCGGGCAGCGCTTCCGCCAGGGCCGCCCCCGCGGCCGCCCCGCCGACCAGGCTGAGGACCACCCCGGCGCCGCGGCACGCCGCCGCGATGCTGTCCGCCCGGACGGTGCCCGGCGGTGCGGTCAGCACCTTGGGATCCGTTCCCGCCACAGTTACTCCGCGCCCGGCAAGGTCCGCGGCGTAGATGCTTCCGGCTTCCCCGAGACCGAGTACGGCGACGCGCATGCGGCCCCTTCCCTTCATTGCTTCTAAGATTGTAGACAATATGGTCCCGGATCCGGGGTCCATCCGATTCCGATTCCGGGGGTTGAGTTCATATGGCGCCAGCAGCTGAGGGTCTTTCAGCGGAGGCCGGGGGCACCGCGTCCGCCGAGACCCGCGTGACGGACCTGATCAGGGACGCGATCATCCGCGGTGAGTACGCACCGAACCAACGGCTGATCGAGGCCGACCTCAGCGCGGCGTTCACGGCGAGCCGGGCCACGGTCCGGACCGCGCTGCTGGAACTGGCCGGCGAGGGCCTGGTCGAACGCCTGCCCAACCGCGGGGCCAGGGTGCGGGCCATCTCCGTCGGGGAAGCCATCGAAATCCTGGAGGTGCGGATCGGCGTGGAGGGCCTCTGCGCCGCGAAGACCGCGGCCGTCATCAGCGACGAGGACGCCGCCGCCCTGATGGACCTGCGCACCAGGATGTTCGAGTCGGTGGCCGAGGGGGACCTGGTGGAATACTCGCGGCTGAATCTGTCCCTTGACCACCGGATCCGGGAACTGAGCCACCACGCCACCGCCGCCGAGGTGCTGGCGCGGCTGCACGCCCAGAGCGTCCGGCACCAGTTCAAGCTCTCTTCACGGCCGCAGCGGGCGAAGGTGTCGGTGCTGGAGCACGCCGCGATCATCGACGCCGTCGTCGGCCGGGATCCCGAGGCCGCCGAACAGGCGGTGCGCAGCCACCTGCTCAGCGTCATCGAAGCCCTCCGGGAGGTCTCGCCGGTGTAGCCCGGCCAGGCCGTTCCAGCCCCGGAACAGCCCGGGTCAGCGGGCGGCCGCCCCGGCGGTGCGCCAGCCGCCGTGGTACTCGGTGCGTGCCGTCACGGCGTAGGGAACGGGGCTGACGACCGCCCGGACGCTGAGCTGTTCATGCGGTTCCACGGTGGTCTTGCGCGACCCGCCGTCGGGTTCGCCCCAGATGACCCGCACCTCGGTGCCGGCCTCAACGTTGGCGTCGACGGTGGCGAGCGAGAGGCCGCGGCGTTCGTTCGCGGAGACGCCGGTGAAGAGCGAGAGTCCCACCGGGGCGCCGTCGGCGTCCACCACCGAGTCGTAGTTGGACGAGCCGTAGTTGGCGTTGGGCAGGTCGAAGAACTGGTAGCCGGGGGTGTCCCGGTCCAGGAAGGACGCCCAGATCTTCGCCAGGTCCTCGTCGTTCCACGCCAGCGTGACCTTCTTCCGCCGGGCGGCCGGATCGATCCGCTCCAGCGCGTCCCGGCCGATGAAGTCGTGGTCGAATTTGACGAAGGATCCGTAGCCCAGCTCCCACGGGGTCAGGTAGTAGTCCTCGATGTCCTCCGAGACAAAAGACCCGGCGAGCGCGTTGGTCGCCTCGTAGCTGGCCGCCGGCAGCCACTGCCGGTAGGGGCGTTCGGCGTCGCTGCTGTAGATGGCCGGCAGCGGCGACGGGATCCAGCCCGATTCCAGCGTGTTGGAGGAGTACGCGCGCGAGCCGCAGGGTTCCATGCCGAACTCCGCCCCGGCCGCCAGCACGGCGTCCCGGATCTTTCCGTGCTGGGCGTAGGGTCCCCAGATTTCCAGGCCCGGGGCGCCGGCCATGCCGTGGCGCAGGGTGCGGACCTGTTCCCCGGCGATCTCCAGCTGGCCCATGTGGAAGAACTTCACCTGCTCGAGCGTTCCGCCGTTGAGTTTTTCGATGATCTGCCAGGCGTTCGGACCCTGGATCTGGAAGCGGTAGTAGTCGCGCTGGACGGCCTGGCCGTAGGGCCGCGACGGCGACCGGTCATCGTAGCGGCATTCGACGTCGTAGCCGCCGGTCTCGGCGTGAAACTGCAGCCAGTTGGCCGCGGGCGCCCTGCCGACGTAGACGAATTCCTGCTCGGCCAGGTGGAACAGGATGCCGTCGCCGATCACACCGCCGTTGGAGGCTGTCGGCACGAACGGTTTGGCGGTGTTGACCGGGAAGTTGGCGAAGCTGTTGATGCCGGTATCGGACAGGAGCTTCAGCGCGTCCGGACCCTGGATGAAGAAGTTCACCATGTGGTGCGACTGGTCGTAGAGCACGGCCGCGTCCCGCCAGGCCCGCTGCTCGCGCCGCCAGTTGGTGAACTCGGCGGGTACCACGGGGTAGATGTAGGTGCCGAGTTGCGAGTTGCGCAGGTGGTCAACGGTGTTGCCTGCTGCGTCGAGGACATCCTGCAGGGACTTCTGGGCCATCGGTTTATCTCCTTTGATATCGGGCCGGAACCATGGCCGCGATCGCCGTGTGGATCTGAAATCAGGATTGCTAACAAAATTGTATTCGATGTATTGACCACTCTGCCAGAGCGTGGTTGTCTGGCACTGTCCGCGGGAAAGAACCGGAGAGGACCGACACATGGGCAACCGAGGCACTGTGCTGGTGGTCAGCGCGCACGCCGGGGATTTCGTCTGGCGGGCCGGCGGTGCGATCGCGGCCGCCACGGCGCGCGGGGACCGCGCCGTCGTCGTCTGCCTCTCCTACGGCGAACGCGGCGAATCCGCCAGCCAGTGGCTGGCGGGCAAGTCGCTGGCCGAGATCAAGGCGCTGCGCCGTTCCGAGGCGGAGGCAGCCGCGGCGGCCCTGGGTGCCGAAATTGAATTCCTCGACGCCGGCGACTATCCACTGCTGCCCAGCCGGGAGCTGCTGGATAACCTGGTCCGGATCTACCGGCGGATCCAGCCCACCGTGGTGCTGACGCACCCGCTGCTGGACCCCTACAACGGCGACCATCCGACGGCGGCCAAGCTTGCCCTCGAGGCGCGCATCCTGGCCCAGGCCATCGGCTACGACGCTCCCGGGGAGGTGCTCGGCGCGCCGCCGGTGTTCTTCTTCGAACCCCATCAGCCCGAGCAGTGCGACTTCAAGCCCGACGTCCTCCTGGACATCACCGCCGCGTTCCCCGCCAAGGAGCGCGCGATGAAATGCCTGCCGGCCCAGCAGCACATGTGGGAGTACTACACCTCGCTCGCGGTGCGCCGGGGTGTTCAGGTCAAACGCAACGCCGGTCCGAACCTCGGCCTGCCCGTGGACACCCGGGGCGAGGCTTACATGCGCTACTACCCGCAGGTCACCGAGGTGCTCGCATGACGGCAGGGACCGCGTGAAAGGCGTGCCGGCGTGAAAACCGTCGTAGTCACCGGCGTCGAGCGGGCCGACGCCGGCGTGGCCGGCCCGCTCGGCGCGCACGGGGTCGCCACCGTGCACGAGGCGATGGGACGCACGGGCCTGCTCGGCGCAGGGCTCCGCCCCATCCAGGACGGGGCGCGCATCGCCGGGTCCGCTGTCACGGTGCTCTGCTGGCCGGGCGACAACCTGATGATCCATGCGGCCGTGGAACAGTGCCGCGAGGGCGACGTGCTGGTGGTGACCACCACGTCCCCGTCGCTGGACGGGTCCTTCGGTGAGCTGTTCGCGACCGCGCTGCGGCACCGTGGGGTCCGCGGGCTGGTGACCACCGGCGGGGTCCGCGACGTGGCCGAACTCCGCGCCCTGGGGTTCCCCGTCTGGTCCGCCGCAGTCAACGCCCAAGGGACGGTCAAGGCGACCCCCGGCTCCGTCAACGTACCCATTGCCGTCGGCGGAACCGTCGTCCGTCCGGGAGACATCATCATCGCCGACGACGACGGCGTGCTCTGCGTGCCGCGGCTCGGCGCCCGGGACGCGCTGCAGGCCGCGGACGCACGGGCGGCCAAGGAGGCCGCCTCCCGGGCCGCCTACGCTGCCGGCGGGCTGAGCCTGGACCGCAACCGGCTGCGCGGCGTCCTGGCGGACCTGGGCGTGAAATATATGTCTGCTGCGGAATATGAGGCCGGTGATGGCTGAGGTCGCCGGTATACCGTGCCTCCTGATGCGCGGCGGTACCTCGAAGGGCGCGTACTTCCTCGCCTCGGACCTGCCGGCCGACCCGCAGGAACGCGACGGCCTGTTGCTGCGGATCATGGGCACCCCGGACCCCCGCCAGATCGACGGCCTGGGCGGGGCCCATCCGCTGACCAGCAAGGTCGCCATCGTCTCGCCGTCACCGGACGGTGCCGCGGACGTGGACTATCTGTTCCTGCAGCTGGGCGTCGAGGAGGCCGTCGTCACCGGCCGGCAGAACTGCGGCAACCTGCTCGCGGCCGTGGGGCCGTTCGCCCTCGAGCGGGGGCTGGTTCAAGCCGCCGGGGAGACCACCGAGGTGCGGATCCGGATGGTGAACACGAACAGTTTCGCCACCGCGCGGTTCGCCACCCCGGGCGGCCTGCCGGAATACGACGGCGGTCTCGCGATCGACGGCGTCCCCGGCACCGCGGCACCGGTCCGGCTCAACTTCGAGGACACGGCGGGATCCTCCACCGGGTCGCTCTTCCCCACCGGCCAGGTCCTGGACTCGGTGGCCGGACTGGAAGTGACCTGCGTGGACAACGGGATGCCGAGCGTGCTGCTGCGTGCCGCCGACCTTGGCCTCTCCGGGGATGAACCGCCGGAGAGCCTGGAGGCGGACGCCGCACTGGCCGCCCGGCTCGCCGGCCTCCGCACCGCCGCGGCCCGGCTGATGGGACTGGGGGATGTCAGCGCCGCCACGGTTCCGAAACTGGTCCTGCTGGCCCCGCCCCGGGCCGGCGGCACCATCGCGACCCGCAGTTTCCTGCCGGTCCGCGTGCACACCTCGATCGGCGTGCTCGGCGCGCTGACCGTTGCCGCGGGGGTCCTGGCGGAGGGATCGGCGGGCCACGGCCTGGCCGCACTGCCTCCGCCCGGCGGGCCCTTCCGGATCGAGCACCCCACCGGCCATTTCGACGTCGAGGTGGGTCTCGCCCGGGGCCCCGAGGGGTTCACGGTGACCCGCTCGGCGGCCCTGCGGACGGCCCGCAAGATTTTCGACGGGCGCGTCTTTCCGCGCCCCCGCCTCTGATTACATCCGCTACGAGAGGACTGTTCCGTGACCGAGTACACCTCGTTCGACGTCGCCCACCTGGGGAATGTGGAGCTCCTGACTCCCGCCTTCGAGGAGAGCCTGTGGTTCTTCCGTGACCTGCTCGCCATGCGCGTCGTGGCGGAAGCCGGCGGCCCAGGCCGGTCCGTGTACCTGCGCACCTGGGACGAATACCAGCTCTACACCGTCAAGCTCACCGAATCGGCCGACGCGGGGGTGGGACGCACCTCCTTCCGGACCACCAGCCAGGCCGCGCTGGAGCGCCGCGTCGCGGCGATCGAAGCCACCGGGCTGGGCATCGGCTGGGTGGACGGCGAAGTGGGCACCGGACCCACCTACGCCTTCCGGGATCCGGACGGGCATGACATGGCCATCTATTACGAGTCCGAACGGTACGTTGCCACGGACGACAAGCCTGCCCTGAAGAACCAGGCCTCCGCCTTCCCCGGCCGCGGCGTGAACGCCCGGCGGCTGGACCATATCAACTACCTGGCCAAGGACGTCGTGGCCAACGGCGAGTTCGTGGCGACGGCCCTCTGCGGGCGGGAGAGCGAGCGGATCAAGCTCGACGACGGCGGGTACGCCGCGTGGTGGTTCCACTTCAACAACAAGTCCTACGACGTCGTCTACTCGGACGACTGGCTCAAGCACGGCAACCGGCTGCACCACGTCGCCTTCGCCCCGGACACCCGGGAGGACATCCTGAAGGCGGCCGACATCTTCCTGGAGAACGGCATCCACATCGAGTCCGGCCCGCACAAACACGCGATCAACCAGACCTTCTTCCTCTACGTCTGGGAGCCGGGCGGCAACCGCATCGAGTTCGCCAACGCCGGCGCCCGGCTACTGTTGGACCCCGACTCACCGGTGGTGGAATGGACCCAGGAGGAGCGCCGGAAGGGCCAGGCCTGGGGCATGAAGACCATCGAAACCTTCCACACCCACGGGACACCCCACGTGTCCGCCGACGCCTGAACCCGGCCCGGCAGCCCGAAGCCTTATCCAGCACGGCCTTATCCAGCACAACTTGATCCAGCACAGAGAGGTGCGCAGTCATGACCAGCACAACCGACACCGCCACGCCGGTAACCACCGGACTCTATATCGGAGGAAACGAACGCCAGGCAGGACAGACCCTGGAGATCGTTGATCCGGGGAAGCCCGGCGCCATCGTCGGGCACGCCGCCGCAGCGTCCGCCGCCGACGTCGACGACGCCGTGACTGCCGCGAAGGCGGCCTTCCCGGCGTGGGCCGCGCTCAGCCCCGGGCAGCGCGCGGAAAAGATGCGGGCGGCCCTCGAAGGGATCGCCGAGCACCGCGACGAGGACGCCGCCGTCCTGTCCCGGGAGAACGGCAAGATCCGGATGGAGGCCTGGGTCGACTCCCTGGTGTTCGAGATCCGCTGGAACCTCGCGCTGTCCCTGGCCGGCGAGGTGGATGCCACCAAGGTGCTGCCGCCGGCGCCCGGCATCCCCGTGTCCACCACCGTGGCCTATCAGCCGCTCGGAGTGGTCACGGTCATCGTGCCGTTCAACTGGCCCATCGCCATCCTGGCCGCATCGCTTCCACACGCACTCCTGGCCGGCAACACCGCCATCGTGAAGCCGCCGCCCACGGCCCCGCTGGCCACCACCCGGGTGGTGCAGCGGATCGCGGAGAAGCTGCCCCCGGGCGTGCTCAACGTGGTCACGGGCAAGGACGCGGACATGGCCGCCCTCATCACCAGCCCCGACGTCGCAAAGGTCTGCTTCACCGGCAGCGTCGGCGGCGGCAGGCGCATCATGGAGATGGCCTCGAAGGCACTGACCCGGGTGACACTGGAACTGGGCGGCAACGACGCCGCCGTCATCCTCGCCGATGCCGTCCTGGACGACACCCACCTGGACCGGCTCTACGCCGCGGTCTTCGACACCACCGGCCAGATCTGCATGAACGCGAAGCGGATCTACGTGCACCGCTCCCGCCTGGACGACGTCGTCGCCGGGCTGGCCGGCCGGCTGGAGAAGGCCGTGATCGGCTACGGGCTGGACGAGGGAACCACGATGGGCCCGCTGCACTCACCGGCCCAGAAGGCCTTCGTCGCCGGGCTGATCGAGGAGGCCAAAGCCTCCGGCGCCGAGGTCAGGGAGTTCGGGACGCTGCCCGCGGACCCGGACCTGCAAGGCGGGAACTTCCTGCGCCCCGCGCTGGTGATCGACCCGGACCCCGGCCTGCGGGTGGTGACGGAGGAGCAGTTCGGCCCGGTCATCCCGATCCTGCCGTTCGACAGCGAGGAAGAGGCGGTGCAGGCCGCGAACGCCAGCTGGGCCGGGCTCTGCGGCTCCGTCTGGACCGCCGACACCGCCGCGGCCAACCGGGTGGGCGGCCAACTGGTCTGCGGCTATGTCTGGGTCAACGACCACGGCGCCACCCGGCTGGACCTGCGCGCCCCCTTCGGTGGCATGAAGCAGTCGGGCATGGGCCGCGAGCAGGGCATCGAGGGCGTCCGGGCCTTCCAGGACACCCGTTCCATCGCCCACCTTCAGCCGGACGACGGCGCCGTGGGCTGACGGCGGCCCGCGCCGGCAGCGGGGGCCGGGGTTCGCGGCGGGGCAGGACCGAAAATACCTATAGACAGTCCCTATGTACATAGGTAAAGTCGGATTCGGGTGCACCGTCGCATCCACCGAAAGGACATCCTGATGGCGACTCGAATCACGCCCGCGGCCAACCGGGCGGCCTCCCTGGAACTCATCCGCGATTTTTCGCTCGAGATGACCGGCAAGGATGTGCCCGCCCTGCACGAGGCGAGCAGCCACATCCCGCCCGGCACGCGCATCAACGTGACCTTCCTTGGCAACGAGGACCTGGAGATGCGGGTGGCCGCCGCCAAGGCGGTCCGGGACCTGGGCTTCGTGCCCGTGCCGCACATCTCGGCCCGGCGGCTGAAGTCCAGGCAGCAGCTCGAAGAGTTCCTCGGCCGGCTTCAGGAGGTCGGCGCCGCCGAAAACATCTTCGCCGTCGGCGGCGACCCGGCGACGCCGGAGGGCCCGTACGAGGATTCCCTCGCAGTGATCCAGAGCGGGGTGCTGCAGCAGTACGGTGTGCGCCAGGTGGGCATCGGCGGCTACCCCGAAGGCCACCCTGACATCCCCAGGGAAGTTCTCGCCCGCGCTCTGGCGGACAAGACAGCCGCCCTCACGGAGCAGGGACTGGACGCCGTCATCCTCACCCAGTTCGCGTTCGACACCGACCCCGTGGCGGACTGGATCACCGCCCTCCGCGCCGAGGGCGTCGGCGCGGAGGTGCGCGTCGGAACACCCGGACCGGCCGGGATCAAGCGGCTCCTGGGCTTCGCGCGGCGGTTCGGCGTCGGTGCCAACGCCATGATCGTCAAGAAGTACGGTTTCTCCCTGACCAACCTGATGGGCGACGCCGGGCCGGACCGGTTCGTCAACGACCTCGCCGCCGTCCTGGCGGAGCGGAACGGCGGGTCCCAGCCCTCCGCCGTCGGCCGGGTGGGCCTGCACTTCTACACCTTCGGCGGCCTGCTGGCCACGGCCGACTGGATCCGGCAGTTCACCTCCGAGCAGGCCTGATGGCCCTGCACACCGAATCCCTCCGGGACCAGGCCTGCCTGATCGTCCACGGCCCGGACCAGCCCGGAATCGTCGCCGCGGTGGCCGCGCTGGTCACCCGCAGCCGGGGCAACATCGTGTCCCTGGACCAGTACTCCTCCGATCCGGCGGCGGGGGACTTCTTCCAGCGCGTGGTGTTCAACCGGCCCGATTTGGCGGCCGCGATGCCGGACATCGAGGCCGACCTGGACCGGACGCTGGGGCCGCTGGGACTGGACTGGACGCTGACGGACCGGTCCGTGCCCAAGCGGATGGCCGTGCTGGTCTCCACCTCGGACCACTGCCTGCTCGAGCTGCTGTGGCGGCACCGGCGCGGTGAGCTGGCCGTGACCATTCCGATGGTGATCTCGAACCACACCAATACCGCCGAAGACGTGCGCTCCTTCGGGGTGCCCTTCTTCCACGTTCCGTCCGCCGGCCCGGACAAGTCCGGCGCGGAGGCGGAGATCCTCAGGCTGCTGGAGGGCAACGTGGACTTCGTGGTGCTGGCCCGGTACATGCAGATCCTGTCCCCGGAGTTCCTGGACCGGGCGGGCGTGCCGCTGATCAACATCCACCATTCCTTCCTGCCAGCCTTCGTCGGAGCGGCCCCCTACCGCAAGGCCAGGGAACGCGGCGTCAAGCTGATCGGCGCCACCTCGCACTACGTCACGAAGGATCTCGACGAGGGCCCGATCATCGAACAGGACGTCGCCCGCGTCACCCATGCGCACTCGGCCGCGGACCTGCAGGCCCGGGGCGCCTACGTGGAGCGTGCCGTGCTCTCCCGCGCGGTCCAGTGGCATGCCGAGGACCGCATCATCCGGCACGGCAACCAGACCATCGTCTTCTGACCGCCCGCCGGGCTCCGCACCCGGCACCCGGACCAACCCAACCTGACCCGAAACCCATGACAGAAAAAGAGGTTCATTGTGGCACCGAAAAATCTGCAGGAAGTCCTGGACGCGTCCCGCGGCGCCGTCGATCTGCTCCGCAATTCGCAGATCGGCTCGTATATCTATCCGGTGGTCCCGGCGGACTTCCAGAACTGGATCAAGGAGCAGACGGCCTGGCGCCAGACGGCCGTGCTGTATGACCAGTCCCACCACATGGACAACCTGTTCATGTCGGGATCGGACGCGATCAAGCTGATCTCCGCCACGGCCATCAACTCCACCGCCGTCTTCCCGGTCAACAAGGCCAAGCAGTACGTGCCGACGACGGCATCCGGCCACGTCATCGGCGACGGCATCCTGTTCCGCGAGGGTGAAGACGAATACGTTTACGTCGGCCGCGCCCCGGCGGCGAACTGGCTGCTGTACCACGGCGAAACCGGCGGCTACGGCAATCTGGACATCCGGGTGGACCGCAGGTCGCCGTCGCGCCCCTACGGGCACGGCGTGTCCCGCCAGTACTACCGGTTCCAGATCCAGGGCCCGAATGCGTGGCAGGTGATCGAGAAACTCAACGGCGGCCCGCTGGAGCAGTTGAAGTTCTTCAACATGTCCACCATGACCATCGACGGCACCAGAGTCCGGACCCTCCGCCACGGCATGGCCGGCGCGCCGGGACTGGAGGTGTGGGGCCCCTACGCCGACCATGACCGCATCCGCGATGCCATTGTCGAGGCGGGAGCCGAATTCGGGCTGGTTCCGGTGGGCTCCCGCGCCTACCCCTCCAACACCCTCGAGTCCGGCTGGATCCCGTCGCCGCTGCCGGCCATCTACACCGGCGAGGCGGAGCGGGGCTACCGCGAATGGCTCCCGGCCGACGGCTACGAGGCGACCGGGACCCTGGCGGGCTCCTTCGTCTCGGAGAACATCGAGGACTACTACCTGACCCCCTGGGAGCTCGGCTACGGCTCGTTCGTGAAGTTCGACCACGATTTCATCGGCCGCGACGCGCTGGAACGGATGGACCCGGCCGCGCAGCGCCGGAAGGTCACCCTGGCCTGGGACGCGGAGGACATCACCAGGATCTACGCCTCCCTCTTCGACGTGGACGGTCCCAGCTACAAGTTCTTCGACCTGCCGCTCGCGAACTACGGTTCGGCGAACTACGACTCCGTGGTCGACGCCGACGGCACCGTCGTGGGGTACTCGATGTTCACGGGGTACAGCGCGAACGAACGCCGGGCGCTGTCCCTGGCGACCATCGACCCCAACGTCCCCGAGGGCACCGAACTGAAGGTCGTCTGGGGCGAACCCAACGGAGGCACCGCCAAGGCCGCCGTGGAGCCGCACCAGCAGACCGAGGTCCGCGCCGTCGTCAGCCCGGTTCCCTACTCCACCGTGGCGCGCGCAACCTACCAGGGCGGCTGGCGCACGAACTACCAGCCAGCCTAGGCTGGGAGCTTCGGGTCAAGGGGGCGGCGACGCCCCCTTGACCGCCCGCCGGGTCCGGAAGGAGCACCGCATGAGCCTGCGCTACGCCCTGCTCGCGCTGCTGCGCGTCGGCCCGCTCTCCGGTTACGAACTGCAAAAGCAGTTTTCCGCATCCGTGGGCCACGTCTGGCACGCCCCGGACTCGCAGATCTACCCCGAGCTGCGCAAGATGGAGACCGAGGGCCTGATCGAGGGCGAAGAGCAGCCCCGGGGCCAGCGGGCCACCCGCCGCCTCTACCATGTGACGGAGACGGGCGAGGCGGCGTTCCTCGCCTGGATGCAGACGCCGCTGGAGTACGCCCGGGTCCGCGACCCCGCGCACCTGCGCGCCGCCTACCTCGAGGCCGCCTCCCCCGATGCCGCCCGCGCCTTCTTCCGGCGGCACAGTGCCCAGTGGGAGGCCGAACTGGCCCAATGGGAAGGCGAGTTGCGCCGGATCGCCGAGGTGGCCAACCCAATGCTGGTCCGCCGCCTGGCGGTCACCGACCCCGGCGACCGGGAACGCACCGTCGCCTTTAAGCGGTTTACCTACGAGGGCCTGGTGGACCGGGCCCGGATCGAAATCGCCTGGGCGGAGCGCGGACTGGCCCTCATCGATGAGCTGGAGGCCGCCGGCGGCGCCTGGACCGGGCCGGTAGCACCGGCCCGGTAGGCGTCCGCCGCTACCCGAATTTTTCGACCGTCGCGTAGCCCTTGCCGTTGTACTTCTGCACCAGCACGGAGGAGACCGCGGGCTGGCCGTCCGCCGTCGTGTCCACCGAGGTTCCGGCGAGCATCAGCGGTGCCTGCAGGCCCTTGACGTTGCGCAGGGCCGTCATGAAACTGTCCCGCGTCGGCTCGGTCATGGTCTTGAACGCCTGTTCCAGCGTCGCGCCCACCATGTAACTCCACATACAGTGCGGGAAGGCCGGCATGTCCGGGTACTTGGCGTACTGCTTGAGGTCGGCGAGGAACTTCACGACGTCGGGATCCTTGGCGAACGCCGGGCTCTGCGGGGCCTTGGCGAAAGAGACCGAGTAGACGCCCGGGTAGGCGGCGGCCCCGCCGGGTTCGAGGATCGCGGTGGGGCTGGAGGTGTTCGAGGGCAGGAACCAGCTGGGCTTCCAGCCGATCTGCTGGGCCTTCTGCAGCGCGGCGATGGTCAGCGGCGTGATCGACATCGCGTTGAAGAAGACGTCCGCGCCGGAGGCCGCCAGCTGGGTCAGCTGCGCATCCACGGAGGTGTCGGTGGCCTCGTAGGTCTGCTCCCCCACCACCGAAATGTTCGAGGCGCCCTTGATGGCGTCCTTGAACCCCTGGACGTAGCCCTTGCCGTAGTCATCGTTCTGCGACAGGATGGCGACCTTGTGCGGCGCCGCCGACCCCGCCAGCAGCTTGCCGAACGCCGCACCCTCGTTCTGGTAGATCGGCACGAAACCGAGCTGCCAGGGGCTTTGCTTCCGGTCACTGAACAGCGGGTCGCCGGTCATCACCAGCACCTGCGGGACCTTCTGGCTGATGGCCGCGTCACGGAAGGCACGGTTGGTGGGGGTGCCGAGGCCGGCCGTGGCGGCAAAGACGTTGTCCGAGACCATCTGCTGGAAGTTGGCCAGCGACTTCTGCGGGTCGTAGCCGTCGTCGTAGGACTTGATGTTGACCGTTCGGGTCTTCCCGTCGCCGAACTTCACCCCGCCCGCGGCGTTGATCGCCCCGAAGTAGGCCGTGACGCCGGCGACCGTGCAGGTTCCCGGGCCGGCGATCGCGCCGCTTAGCGGGGTGGTGATGCCGAGCGTGATGGAGGAGTCGGTGATCCCGGGGGACGCCGTGCTCCCGCTGCCCTGGGTGGAACCGCCGCGGGTACAGCCCGAGACGGAGAGTGCGATGATCGATGCCATCGCCACGATGCCGAGGATCCCGCCCGGCCGGTTTTTCATCTTCATGCTTGGTCTTGCCTCTCTGTCTGGTGCTGGTTTTCCGACGCGGACCCTGGGGCCGGGGCGGGAGTGGGGACGGTGCGTTGCGGAGCGTCGGACGGGGGACGCGCCCTGGTCCGGCCGGCGAGCCGGCGGAGTACCCGCGGAAGGCTGACCAGGCCCTCCGGCAGCAGGAACAGGACGATCAGCAGGATCGCGCCCTGGCTGACCGTGGTGAGTCCGGGGTCGATGGCGTTGGTCAGCAGCGGTACCAGGACGTAATAGGCGCCGCCGATCAAGGACCCCGTGATGCTTCCCGCCCCGCCGATGACCATGGCGGCCAGAAGGCTGATGGAGTGGCCGAAGCTCAGGGTCTCCGGCGAGGTGTACTGCACGGCGGCGAGGTAGAGGAAGCCGCTGGCCCCGCCGAACAGCGACGCCACCGTGAACGCCAGGACCTTGGTCCGGTACGGTGAGACGCCCATCGAGGCCGCGACGGCCTCGTTTTCCCGTACGACGCCGAAGGCCCGTCCGTACTTGCCGCGGACCAGATTGCGGGCCAGCAGGAAGCCTGCCGCCGTCACCAGCAGGATGATGTAGTACTGCCACTGGTCGTTGAAGAGGCCGGACCAGTCCGGGGCGTCCGTGAAGCGGGCGGAGATGCCCTGCGAACCGCCGGTGAACCCGTCGAGCCGTTTGGCCAGCGGCACGCCCACGATGGGCAGGGCGATGGTGACCATCGCGATGGCGAGGCCGCCGAGCCGGGCGGCGGCGAGGGCCACCAGCAGCCCGACGATGCCGGCGATCAGGCAGGCCAGGACGAACACCAGGATGATGTTCCAGCCCTGCTTGACCCCGTAGGCGGTGACGTACGCGCCGAGGCCCACGAAGAAGATCTGTCCGAGGTTCACCTGGCCGGTGTAGCCCATTACGATGTTCAGGCCCAGCACCGCGACGGCGTAGACGCCGATCCGCACCAGGGTCTGGTTGGCGAAGGGGGGCAGGTTGAGCGGGGCGAGCAGCAGCAGCACCCCCACCAGGACGGCAACGACGATCCTCGCGGTGCGGGAGCGGCTGAAGGAAAGGGCGCTGTTCATCAGACTCTCACCACGACCTTTCGACCAAACAGGCCTTGCGGCCGCAGGATCAGGATGACGAAGATCAGCGCGAACGGGACGGCGATCTTCAGGTCATGGCCGATGAACGGCACATACACGGATACGAGGTTCTCCAGCACGCCGATCGACCAGGCCGCGACCACGCAGCCAATCGGGCTGCTCAGGCCGCCAAGGATGACCGCGGCCAGGGCGTAGACCAGGGCGGTGTCGAGCATTCCCGGTGTCAGCGTCAGCTGCGGGGCCACCAGGACGCCGGCGATGGCGCCGAGGGCCGCCGCCAGGCCCCAGCCGACCATCAGCAGACGGCCCACCGGCATTCCGGACAGGGCCGCCGATGCCGGGCTGTCCGCCACCGCCCGCAGGGCAAGGCCGAGTTTGGTGCGGAGGAAGAGCAGTTGCAGCAGCGCCATGATGACCACGATCGTCACGGTGGTGGCCAGCGACCGCACGCTCACCACGGCGCCCAGGATGTCGACACTGGTCAGCGGGAACAGCGACGGGAAGCCGAGGTTGTTGTAGCTCCAGAGGACCGCGATGATGCCGGTGATCAGGGTCAGCAGTCCGATGGTGACGACGACGGCCGTGTCCGGGTCGCCGCGTTCGAACCGGCGGACCAGGAAGCGCTCGGCCAGCGCCCCCAGGACGAAGGAGAGCAGCACGGCCAGGACAATCGCCCCGATCAGCGGGACGCCGAGCTGCACGAACGCGTAGGCGATATAGCCGGAGAGCACCGCCAGGCCGCCCTGGGCGAAGTTGATCAGGCCGGTGGCCTGGTTGACCAGCACGATGGCCAGGGCCAGGGCGGCGTAGATCGAACCGGTCGAAAGCCCGTCGACCACGAGCTGGATGAACGTGCCCATTGCGAATCAGCCCCCCAGGTACGCTCGTCGGATTTCGTCCATCCCCTTGAGTTCGGCCGTGGTGCCGGTGAGCGCGTTGCGGCCCGTTTCCAGCACGGTGGCCGTGTCGACCAGGGAGAAGGCGAGGTTGGCGTTTTGTTCCACCACAACCATGGCGATACCCGACTCGCGGCGGAGCCGCCGGATCGCCTCGTAGACCGTCTTGGCGGTGCCGGGCGCGAGGCCCAGGGAGGCCTCGTCGAGCAGCAGCAGCCGCGGCCTGGCCATGAACGCC
>DASSXE010000457.1:0-2811 GCA_035704125.1 Arthrobacter sp. | reverse complement strand
TCGCGGATGGCCTCCGACGGGACGCTCTCCCCGTCGCCGGCGGGGGCCGCTGCCTGGGATCCGGTACCTGCTGCAGTCTTCGCTGTGCTCACAGACCTATCCTGCCTTAGAACCTTGACATTGTCCGGTCTGCCGGCACCTCAGGCCCGGACCCAGGTGCATCCGGGCTTGTGGAGCGCAGGGGCGTCAGCGCTCTGATTCAGCCCCGGCGATTTGTCCGTCGGGGACGACATCCAAGACTTCGGTGCGGGTCAGCGTGCCTTCGCTTTCGGCCTGCACCGCCGAACCCGGGACGGCGCGGACGCTGTCGTCGTTCGCGACGCTGCTCGCGTCCAGCACCACGCACGTCACGTTGTCGCGGCCCCCGCTGCGCAGGGCCGCCTGGATGAGCTCGTTCACGGCCAACTGCGGGTCCTTTTCGGAGAGCAGGATGCGGGCAATGTGCTCGTCATCGAGCTCGCCGTTGAGTCCGTCCGAGCAGACCAGAATCCGGTCGCCTTCCCCCACGGGCAGCAGCCAGTAATCGGCTTCGGTCTCGTCTCCGGTACCAAGCGCGCGGGTCACGACGTTGCGGCGGGGGTAAAACGCAGCCTCGGCCGAGGTGATCTCGCCGGCGTCCACCAGTTCCTGAACCTCGGAGTGGTCCACGGTGACTTGGCTGAGCTTGCCCTGGTTGAGCAGGTAGGTACGGGAGTCGCCGACGTTGAACACCAGCCAGTAACGAATGCCCTGCTGCTCGACGACTACGACGCCGGAAAGGGTTGTACCGGCACGGGAGCCTGTGGCCTCGCGGATGCGGGTGTCCGCCAGCAGCAGATACTTTTGAATCAGGGCGGCGGTGGCGTCCCTTTTCCCCGCGGCTAGCTCGGGGATCTCCGAGAGGGTACGCACGCAAACACCGCTCGCGACCTCACCAGCTTCGTGGCCGCCCATGCCGTCGGCAACAGCGAAGACCGGGTCGGCTGCAATGAAAGAATCCTCGTTCGTCTCACGGTGCAGGCCGCGGTCCGTGCCGTAGCCGCAGTTGAGGCGCAAGCTGCGGGAAACGCTGCCGGGGGCAGTTCCGGGTGAGGCCGCGGAAGTCTCGGCAGGAGGGACTGAAGCCGGCTGGGATGTCATGCCTGTCCTAAGTAGAAGGGGCGGGTCACCGAGAGCACGATGACCCGGGCGTTCGTGAGTGGGCCGTCGTGGGCTGGTGCGGCCCGAACGGCGTCCGCCCGGATGCGCTACCGGGGATATTACCGGGTCGAGTGCCTGTACGGCGGGTTGCGCGCCGAGCGGTCACCACGTGTGGGAACGCTCACCTAGTCCAGGACCAGGCCCTTCCCGAGGCCGCGCTGCAGTTCCACGGGCAGGATTTCGCCGAAACCGCGCACGTTTTCGGCCTCCCGCGGCAGCAGCACGAACCGGTCGTCCTGCTCCAGGGCGGCTGCGGTCATGGAATCCACCAGCACCGTTCCCGGGTCTGCGAGTGCGGTGAGCCGGGCGGCCAGGTTGACCGTGGGTCCGTAGATGTCGCCCAGCCGGGAGAGGATGCGGCCCCAGACCATGGCCACCCGGGCCTGCGGCAGGATTTCGTCTTCGTTGAAGGCCTGTGAGAGCGCCAGCGAGATTTCCGCGCCGGCCGCCGGGGTCTCGGCGATGTAGAGGACTTCGTCGCCGACCGTTTTGACCAGTCGGCCGCCGCCGACGGAGATGATCTCGGCGCATTTGTTCTCGAACCGCTGGACCAGCTGGGCGAGGGTCTTCTCGTTCATCCGGCGGGACAGGCTGGTATAGGAGACCAGGTCCGCGAAACCGACGGCGCGTGCCAGCGGCAGCGGGGCGTCGTCCTCGTCGCCCTCGCGGCCCTCCTCGCTGGAGGCCAGGCCGGCCTCGGCGCGGACGGCGAGCCGCTGAACCCCGGCGTTCAGCTGCCGGCGCCAGGAGTAAACCAGCATTTCCTCGAGCGCGTCCACCAGGGCGGGGAGCTGGCTGACCAGCTGCTTGCGGGCGACGGCGTCGGTGACGCCCTGCTGGTGGACCATGTCCTCGACCAGCGCCTCGATCTGCCAGACCACCATCCGGTCCGTCATCTGGCCGATGGCCCGGGTCACGGAGATGGCGGCTTCTTCGGTGAGCTTGCCGGTACGGACCAGGTCCACCACGGTGTTCAGCGCGGTCTGGTCCGTTTCGGTGAACGCGACATCCTCGTCGCCGAGGTTCGGGAAGCCCAGGGCGCGCCAGAGTTTCCGGGCCGAGAGCAGGGACAGCCCGGCACCGGCGGCCACCTCGCGGCGGCGCAGCTTCCGTTCGCCGCCCAGCAGCCGCTGTTCCAGGGCTTTCATGGCGAGCCGTTCGGCGGACAGGGTGCCTGTGGCGGGCGCGTCCACGGGCGGGGCGTCGGCGTCGGCGTCCGCCGGGTCAGAGTCGGGGTCCGCCGCGTCGGCGTCGTCGGCCTCGTCGATGACAGCAGTGGCGCCACCGGCGGCGGTCCCGCCGTCGGACGCCTGCTCGGCGATCGAGTCCAGCACCGCGGCCTCGAGGGAGGCTGCGTCGACCACGGCGCCGGGGACGTCGGAAGGTTCCGCGGCCAGCAGGCCGGTGTCGGGGTGCGCGTTCTCAGCGTTCATCGCTTCCACCTTCCCTCATATCCCATGGCCACTCGTCGGAGCCGGGCCCCGTGTCGCGGTCTTCCATCACTTCGCCCTCCGGCAGTTCGTCAATCGCCTCGAGGATGAAGCGCCGGAAGGTCATGACTTCCGGGACATCGGGAATCACCGTGTTGGCGGGGTACCCGGTATCCAAGGATATATTCCCGGACCGCAGGCT
>DASSXE010000335.1:0-5288 GCA_035704125.1 Arthrobacter sp. | reverse complement strand
GGCACCTGATTCTGCGCACCATCCAGAATGAGGCCGTCAAGGACTACCAGCAGGTCTTCAACCCGGAGTCACAGACCAACGGCAGCTACTTCTTCGAGTGCCAGATCCGTACCGTCTTCGCCCACGCCTGGAGCGAAATCGAGCACGATATCCGCTTCAAGGCTGAGGATCCGCGCGCCTGGACCCCGCAGTTCGACCGGCAATTCACTGCGACTGCCGCGATGCTCGAAACCGTGGAAAGCGCGTTCGCTGATCTGCACGAACGCTACGAGGAGGTCCGCGGCTACTGGGACATGGACGGCGAGGGCGCGGCGCAGCTGACCCCGAACCGGATCCGCGACATCTGGCGGACGCTGCTGCCGCACGTTGACCGGAAGGTCGACGACGACTGGGGCTGGGCGGCCGAGCTGATGGCGGCGCACGGCCTGAACCAGACCGTGCAACTTGCGGGCCTGTTGAGCGCCAACCGGATCACCGAGGTCCGCAAGGCACTGGACCACCGCTACTCCCCCGGGCCGGACCGGCTGCTGGACGACCTCCTGCTGTGGGAGTACGGGAACGCCCACATCGACCTGACCGCCGAACCGGCCGACGCCGTCCCGCACCCCCGCCGGGACAGCCTCCTGCGCCGGCTCAGGCAGATCGAACGCTACCGGCTGACCCAGTCCTGAGGGCGGACTACAGCGGGGCGGGTTCCAGCCGCTCCTCGATCACTCCGGCGCCGGGCGTTCCGGGGTTTTCCAGCCGCACCCGGTAGGCGGCCTTTCCCGGCGCTTCCGTAACCACGGCGGCGAGTTCCGTCCCGCGGTAGAGCAGCCCGACGCCGTCGTCGGTGCAGTGCGTCTCGCCCAGCGTGCCGTCCCCGACGAGGCGGTGCACCGTGGGCCGTCGCGCGGCCTCGGAGTCGTAGTGGACGCCGTTGTCGAAGGGCAGCAGCCCCAACCCGTTCCGCACGGCGCGCAGGTCCGGGCCGAAAGAGTCCGTGGTGCCGCCGTTGAACCAACAGATCGACCCGGCGGACACGCCGGCGAGCACCACTCCGGCCTCCCAGACGCGGCGGAAGATGGCATCCAGCCCGTGGGCGCGCCAGACCGCCAGGAGGTTGACCACCGATCCCCCGTTGACCCACACGACGTCCTGTTCGAGCAGGTACTCCTCGACGTTGTCGACGTTGGGCATGGTGAACAGGTTCAGGTGGCTGAGGTCGAACCCGGCGAGGCGCCCGGCCTCGCTGATCTCGTTGTTGAACCACCGCTGGTCGCCGCTGGCCGTGCCGACGTGGCTCACCTTGGGTGCCCGGCCGGAGGCACCGGAGAGATCGACGGCGTGATGGACCAGCTTGTTGAACTCCAGGCGTGTCCGCGTTCCCGGGCGGTAGCCGCCGGAGGTGGCGAGGATGGTCGGGCTTTCGGCAGCCATGGGGAGCTCTCCTGCGGTAGGGGTCGTGGGCTCAGTCGAACCCTACGAGACTAACCGTCATCTGTTGGCGGCGGCCGTAGGCGCCGAGCCCGAGCCGCTCCTCGCTCTCCGCCAGCCGCCGCTGGAACGACGTCGTTGGAGTCGTGCTGGCGAAGCCGAGCCGCGCATAAAACGGGGCGTTCCACGGAACGTCAGCGTAGGTCCGCAAGCTCATTTCCCGATAGCCGCGGCAGCCTGCTTCGTCCATCGCGGCCCGCACCAGCGCCCGGCCCACCCCGCGCTGCCCGTGGTCGGGCAAAACCGACAACTGTTCGAGATGGGCGTGGCCGGCCTGTTCGAGGACGTGGACGAACCCGATCACCGGCCCGCCCGATGCTTCCTCCGCGACCAGGAGGAAGCCGGGCGCCGCGGCCCTGGACCCACCACTCGGGGCGGCTTCCCAGGCGCCTGCTTCCAGCCTGTCGATGAGGAGCCGGTCCGCGGCATTCTCGATCTGCTCGATGGTCGTATGGTCCGCTGGCGCGGCGTGACGGATGAGTGGGTCCACCGGCACATCCTATGACCGGTTCGGAAACGGCTCGCCGCTCGCCAGCGACCCCCGGCTGGGCCGCTAACCGCTACGTTGGAGGCAGGCGGCGCGGTCGATGAGCGCCCAACCAGCCGAAAGTAGGACCGAATGGACAGCGATGCCGGTACGTGGTTCCTCAGCGGCGCGGAGCGCGGCAACCCCGCCACCGACGTGCAAGCCGGCGGGGACGCGTCGCCTGCCTGGTCGGAGGGAAACCTAGTCCGGCCGCTGGTCCATGGGGCAACCTACTTCGCCCGCCTGCATGAGGAACTGACCTCGCTGAAAGCGGGCGACCGGGTCTGGTTCACCGACTGGCGCGGTGATGCCGATGAGCGTCTCCTGGCCGATGGCCCCACGATCGGCGACCTGCTCGCGTCGCTGGCCCGCGCCGGCGTGGAAGTACGCGGCCTGGTCTGGCGATCCCACGGTGAGCGCATTTCCGCCCCGATCAGTGGCCGCTCCAACGAGCGGCTGGGCCGCGAAATAAACGACGCAGGCGGTGAGGTCCTGCTGGATCAGCGGGTCCGCATGTTCGGCTCCCACCATCAGAAACTGGTGGTCATCCGCCGTCGGGACGACCCGTCCCGCGACGTTGCCTTCGTGGGCGGCTTGGACCTGTCCCACAGCCGACGGGACGACGCCGGCCACGGCGGGGACCCGCAGGCAGTCGTGATGGATTCCCGCTACGGCAAGCAGCCGCCGTGGCATGATGCCGCCCTTGAGCTGCGCGGGCCGGTGGTGGCGGACGTGCTGGCGGTGTTCGCCGAACGGTGGAACGACCCCCATCCCCTGGACCGGCGCACCCCCTACCGGATGCTGCTGCAGCGCCTGGCCCGGATGCCCCGGCATCCGGAGCCGCTGCCCGCCGTCGCGCCGCCTCCGCCGCCGGCAGGAGAGCATGCCGTCCAGCTGTTGCGGACCTACGGCGTGAAGCGCCCGCCGTTCCCGTTCGCGCCCGACGGGGAGCGCAGCATCGCCCGCGCCTACGCCAAAGCCTTCAGCCGCGCCAGGTCGCTGATCTACATCGAGGACCAGTACCTGTGGTCCGAGGAGGTCGCCGACGGCATCGCGGAGGCCCTGGCGGGCAACCCTGACCTCAGGGTCATCGCCGTCGTGCCCCGCTATCCCGACTCGGACGGCGCCCTCGGAGGTCCGGCACGGCGGATTGGGCAACTGCGGGCCCTTCACAGGCTGCACCGGGCGGCCGCAGACCGGGTCAGCGTGTACGACCTGGAGAACGCGGAGGGAACTCCGATTTACGTTCATGCCAAGATCTGCATCATCGACGACACTTGGTTCTCCTGCGGCTCGGACAACTTCAACCGCCGGTCCTGGACAACGGACAGCGAGCTCACCTGCGCGGTCGTGGCGCCTGCCCTGGCCCGCCAGCTGCGCCGGGAACTCTGGGCGGAGCACCTGGGGCTGGATCAGGACGATTCCCGGCTCGAGGACCCCGCCGCGGGCCCGGAACTGTGGCGGGCCGCTGCGGACGCGCTCGACGATTGGCATGCGGCCGGCCGGACATCGCGCCGCCCAGCAGGCCAGGCGCGCCTCCACACCGTCGAAACCGTGACCCGGCTGCAGCGGCTGTGGGCCGAGCCCCTGAACCGCCTCGTCGTGGACCCGGACGGCCGGCCGCGCGGTCTGCGCGGCACGTCACGGTTCTAGGACTGGTTCCACGGGCAGCGGCAGTTTCGAGCGCGCCTCTTGGCAGAAGATGCAAAGCACGCTTATTGTTTTCTCTGAAGCGGCCCGCAGGGCCGGGACTCATAAGAAGTATCCATATCTTCATCCGAAGAAGAACGAAGGAAGTCATCATGCTGCTTTGGATCGCAATCATTCTCGCCGTTCTCTGGCTCCTGGGCCTGCTCGGCAGCATCGGCGGCGGGTTCATCCACCTGCTCCTGGTCGTTGCCGTGATCGTCCTGGTCTTCCACTTCATCCGTGGACGGTCGTCCCGCGTCTAGCCAGGCGAGCTGAACTTCGGCGGGGATCACCGGCGGTCTGCAAGACCGCTGCCCTGCCGGATTCGCCTGCCGGCGCGCGACACCGCGGTGATGGCGGGGGTGCTGACTTAGCTCAGCACCCCCGCCATTGCCATGTTCCGGGCTAGCCTAGTTCCGGTGGCCACCCCGGCCGCGGATGGCCGCCTGGCCGACGAAGGGAATGTCGTGAAGAAAATCCTGTCCCGCGAGCCAGGGTGGCGGCGGGAAGGCCGGATGCCGGACTACCGGTTTTCACTGGCCAACGAGCGGACCTTCCTTGCCTGGATCCGGACCGCGATGGCCATCCTGGCCGGAGCGATCGCCATCGACCAACTCACTCCGCAGATCGCCCCCCAGCCGGTGCGGGTGGTCCTGTGCCTGCTGCTCTCGGTCATAGGCGCCCTGCTGGCCGTCGAGGCGTACCGGCGGTGGTCCCTGCAGGAACAGGCCATGCGGAACAACCAGGAACTCCCGCATGCCTGGCTCCTCGTGGCGATGACCGCCGTCATCGCCACGGCCGCCGTCGTCTTCGCCGTGCTGATCCTGCTGGGCCGATGACCGCAGCGGCCGACGACGCTGCGGTGCCGGAGCGGGAGGTGCCGGAGCGGGATCCGGGCCTGCAGCCGGAACGCACGTCCCTGGCGTGGCGAAGAACCTTGCTGGCGCTGCTGGTGGCGGATTTTTTCATCTGGCGCTCCTGGCTGACCCATCTGGCACAGCAGCAGGACCGGCTGCCGGGCAGCGCGCTGGGGCTGGGGATCGCGGCCATGGCAGCCGCCGCGGCGACCGTGCTGATCGCCGGCTGCGTTCTTACCCGCGCCCGCGCCCTGCGGGACGGCACCGGCGCCCCTTCCACGGCACTGCTCAGGACGGCCAGCGGGTCGGTCCTCCTCCTGGCATCCGCGGTGGCCGCCAGCATCGTCCTCTCCGCCTGACGTTCGGCCCGGCGCCTCCTCCCTTCGGAAACTTTGCCCCGTTACCTGTGGAATGCGGGCGGAATCGCTTAGGCTCTGTCTTGCCTGTCCATTGCACGCGGTCCGGACGGCATCACTTGGGGGCAGACATGGCACTAGGCGTGCGGGCCGGGAACCGGCGGAACGCGATTCCTCAGACGGAGCGTCAACGGTACAGGGCGTCGCGCGCGTCAGCAGGGGCAGCGGCTGCCCTGCTGCTGACGGCCGTGCTGGCCGGATGCACGTCCGGCGAACCGGACTCCGGCGGAGCAACCGCCGTCAGCAACCTCACCGGCCAGACGGCCCCGACTGCAGCATCCGGCAGCGGATCCCGGGCGGCCCTCGGCCCCGTGGTCAAGGATT
>DASSXE010000259.1:0-6325 GCA_035704125.1 Arthrobacter sp. | reverse complement strand
ACCTCACCGGCTACCCGGCCGACGCCGACCACGCTGATGGGTCCGTTGGGGTCGCGGGGCTCCTCGCTGAAGGCGGCCTGCGCCACGCCCACGACGCGGGCCGGGAGGTTCAGCACGACGCCGGCGATCTGCTTGATGTTCTCGCCGGCCATCGGCAACACCGTCGTCGCGGGCTGCTGGACCAGGGCGGACTGCGGGCCGATGCCGAGGAAGCCCACGTCCTGGTACCGGAGCTTGCCGTCGGCGTCCTTGGCCTGGCGGCCGTCGGCGCCGACCAGCGGGCGGGAGGACAGCACGGGAGTCACCGTGGTGGTGACCGGAGCGCCGTCGCGCATCACGGTGACGCTGACCTTCTTATCCGCGGACGCGCGGATCCAGCCGGTGAGCTCGTCCCAGTTGGTGACGTCCCTGCCGTCGAAGGAGGTGATTGTGTCGCCCGGCTTGAGGCCGGCGGAGGCGGCAGGGGTGAGTTTGCAGTCCTGGGAGTTCGGGTCGACGGTCTCCCCGGCCTTGACCTGGCACTTGGAGACGTCGGCGATGGTGGTGGTGGACGTTGCCACGCCGAAGCCCATCAGCAGCACGGCGGTCAGCACCACACCGATCAGCAGGTTCATCGCCGGGCCGCCCAGCATGATGATGACCTTCTTCCAGACCGGCAGCCGGTAGAAGACCCGGTCCCGGTCCTCGGGGCCGATTTCCTCGTGGGCCAGGGAGCGCGCGTCGGAGGCCAGGGACTGGAACATACCGGTGCTGGAGGTGCGGACGCTGCCGTCCTCGGGATTGGGCGGGTACATGCCGATCATCGAGACGAAGCCGCCCAGCGGAATGGCCTTGACGCCGTATTCGGTCTCGCCGCGGCGCCGGGACCACAAGGTGGGCCCGAATCCGATCATGTACTTCGTGACGCGGACCTTGAACAGCTTGGCCGGGACCAGGTGCCCCACCTCATGCAGGGCAATGGACGCGGCGATGCCGATCACGACGAAGACGACGCCGAGGATAAAGAGGACAACGGGGCTCATGCTTGGTTTTGCTACTTCCTGGGCACTGGTCGGCTGGGGTACTTAGGCGCTTCCAACGGCCAAACGCTCGAGGGCCCGCGCGCGTGCCCACACTTCAGCATCCAGCACGGCCTCGACCGTCAGCCCGGAGGACCCTGAGTGCTCGCTGAGGACGGCTTCGATGGTATCGACAATCTCGGGGAAGCGGATGCGGCCGGCGTGGAAGGCCGTGACGGCCTCCTCGTTGGCGGCGTTGAAGACGGCCGGGAAGGTGCTCCCCCGCCGGGCGGCGTCCTTGGCCAGGTCCACCGCGGGGAACGCCGCGGCGTCCAGCGGCTCGAACGTCCAGCTCGTCGCCTTCGTCCAGTCGCACGGCTGCGCGGCTCCGGCCACCCGGTCCGGCCAGCCGAGACCCAGCGCAATGGGCAGCCGCATGTCCGGCGGTGAGGCCTGCGCGATGGTGGAGCCGTCAATGAACTGGACCATCGAGTGCACCACCGACTGCGGGTGGACCACGACGTCGATCCGGTCCAGCGGAATGTCGAAGAGCAGGTGGGCCTCGATGACTTCCAGCCCCTTGTTGACCAGGCTGGCGGAGTTGGTGGTGACCATCAGGCCCATGTCCCAGGTGGGGTGGGCCAGGGCGTCCTGCGGCGTGACGTCCAGCAGCTGCCCGCGGGTCCTGCCGCGGAACGGACCGCCGGAGGCGGTGAGCACCAGCCGGTCCACCTCCGCGGCCGTGCCGGAGCGCAGGCACTGGGCGATGGCCGAGTGTTCGGAGTCGACCGGGACGATCTGCCCCTCACGGGCGGCGGCCTTGACCAGGGCACCGCCCACGATCAGGGATTCCTTGTTCGCCAACGCCAGCGTGGCACCGGACTTCAGGGCGGCGAGGGTGGGGGCGAGTCCGATCGAACCGGTGATGCCGTTGAGCACGACGTCGGCGGGAACTTCGGCGATCCGGGTGGCGGCGTCCGGGCCGGCGAGAATCTCCGGGCGGTACCCCGGGATACCGGCCGCGCGGGCGGCGTCGTCGATCAGTCGCCGCAAAGCCGCAGGATCGCCGCCCGCGATGCCGACCGCCCGCGCCCGGGTGTGGACGGCCTGCCGGGCGAGCAGATCGAGGTTGTTGCCGCCGGCGCTGAGTGCCACGATCTCGAAGCGCTCGGGGGCGCCGTCGACGACGTCGATGGCCTGGGTGCCGATGGACCCGGTGGATCCGAGAAGGACTATTGTGCGCGGCTGCATGATTCCAGTATCCCGCACCGGCCGGCGCCCGCGCCGCCGGCGCTCATTGACGCCGGCGCTCATTGACGCCGTGCAGCGCAGGCGTAACGTGGGAATCGTGGAGTGGACGGCCTGGTTTGACGCGCCGGAATACGGGTTCGCCCGGCAGGTGCTGCAGCGCGGCGTCGCCGCCCTGTACTTCGTGGCGTTCCTGTCCTCCCTGAACCAGTTCCCGGCGCTCCTCGGCGAGCGCGGCCTGTTGCCGGTGCCGGATTTCCTGGCCCGCGCCCGCCGCAGGAACCGGCCCACCCTGTTCAGCTGGCGCTATTCGGACCGGCTGCTGCGCGCGGTGTGCGGTGCCGGGCTGGCGGTTGCCGCGGCGCTGGTCCTGGGCCTGCCGCAGCAGGGGCCGCCGTGGGTTCCACTGCTGGCATTTCTGGCGCTCTGGCTGCTGTACATGTCGATCGTCAACGTGGGGCAGACCTTCTACGGGTTCGGCTGGGAGATGCTGCTGCTGGAGGCGGGCTTCACGGTGGCGTTCCTCGGCTCCGACCAGACTCCCCCGCCGCGGACCATCCTGATCCTGCTGGCCTGGCTGGTGTTCCGGCTGGAGTTCGGCGCGGGGATGATCAAAATCCGGGGCGGCACGGAGTGGCGGGACCTGACCGCTCTCTACTACCACCACGAGACCCAGCCGATGCCGGGGCCGCTGAGCCGGCAGGCGCACCTGCTGCCGAAGGCGTGGCACCGCCTGGAGGTTCTGGGCAACCACTTCTCCCAGTTGGTGGTGCCGTTCTTCCTGTTCGCCCCGCAGCCGCTGGCCGGTGCGGCCGCGGGGATCATCATCGCCACCCAGCTCTGGCTGGTGGCGAGCGGAAACTTCGCGTGGCTGAACTGGATGGCGATCCTGCTCGCCTTCGCCGCGGTCAGCGACCCGGTGGCGCACGCCGTGGTCCCCGCCATCCCGGCCGAGGGGTTCGCCGGAAACCCGTCCGGCGCCGGCAGCCAGGCTCCCCTCCCCTGGCTGGTGGTCGTCGTCCTGGCCACCGTCCTGTTGCTGGTCCTCAGCTACCGGCCGGTCGAGAACCTGCTCTCCAGGTCCCAGCTGATGAATGCCGCCTTCAACCGCTGGCAGCTGGTCAATGCCTATGGCGCCTTCGGCTCGGTCACCCGCCAGCGGGTCGAGATTGTGGTGGAGGGAACGCTCGCCGCGGAGCCCGACGGATCGGCGGAGTGGCGGGAGTACGGATTCCGCGGCAAGCCCGGGGACGTCCGCCGGCTTCCGCGGCAGTGGGCGCCGTACCACCTGCGGCTGGACTGGCTGATGTGGTTCCTGCCGCTGCGCAGCGTCCACGAGCAGTGGTTCTACGCGTTCCTGGCGAAGCTGCTGGAGGCCGACCGCCCCACCCTGCGTCTGCTCCGCCAGGACCCGTTCGACGGCGCCCGCCCGAGCTGGGTGCGCGCCCGCAGTTTCCTCTACCGCTTCGCCACCCGTGAGGAGTTCCGCGCCACCGGCGCGCGCTGGGTCCGGATGCCGCTGGGCGAGTCCATTCCCCCGCTGTCGCTGCCGCCGGACAGCTGACGCCCGCCGTCGCCTGGGGGCTGCCGGTTGGACGCAGATGGCCGGAATGGTGGGTACCATTCCGGCCATTTGCGGCTACTCGATGAAGTTTCCGGCCTAGACGGACACCAATTCCTTCTCCGGGACCGCTTCCAGGGCGGCCTGCCGGCGGCGCAGCCACCATGAGCCCAGGAAGATCAGCGCCATGGTCGCGTAGACCACGACGGCGAACGGGGTCGAGAAGAGGGCGGACGGGTCGTTCTGCGACAGTTGCAGCGAGCGCCGCAGCTGCACCTCGAACATCGGTCCGAGGATCATCGCCACCACCATCGGCGCCACCGGGTAGCCGTAGCGGCGCATGAAGTAGCCCAGGATGCCGACTACCAGGAGGACCCCGACGTCGCTCGGCGAGAAGTTCACCGAGAACGCACCCAAGGCAGCGAAGACCAGGATGCCGGCGTAGAGGAACGGCCGCGGGATCTGCAGGATCTTCACCCAGAGCCCCACCAGCGGCAGGTTGAGCACCAGCAGCATCAGGTTGCCGACGTAGAGCGAGGCGATCAGGGTCCAGACCAGGGCGCCCTGGTTCTCGAACAACAGCGGTCCGGGCTGGATCTGGTAGCGCTGGAACGCGGTCAGCATCATCGCGGCGGTGGCCGTGGTGGGGATGCCGAGCGTCAACAGCGGGACCAGGACACCGGCGGCGGCGGCATTGTTCGCCGCCTCCGGACCGGCGACGCCCTCGATCGCGCCCTTGCCGAACTGGGCCTTGTGGGCGCCCTTCGCCAGCCGCCGCTCCGCCGCGTAGGACAGGAAGGTGGACACATCCGCGCCGCCGGCGGGAACCGTGCCGATCGGGAAGCCGATGAACGTCCCCCGCAGCCACGGTTTCCAGGACCGCTTCCAGTCCTCCTTCGACAGCCAGGCGTTCTTGCCCTTGCTGACCGGAATGACCTCCACCGGGCCGTGCCGGAGCTTGGACGCGACGTACAGCGCCTCGCCCAGGGCGAAGAGCCCCACGGCGACCAGCACCATGTCGATGCCGTCCACCAGGTTGGGGTTGTCGAAGGTGAACCGCTGCTGCGCGGTGCTGTCATCGATGCCGATCAGGCCGATGAACAGGCCCAGGGCCAGGGACGCCAGGCCGCGCAGCACCGAGGCGCCCAGCAGTGCACCGACGGTCAGGAACGCCACCACCATCAGCGCCACGTAATCCACCGGACCGAGTCCGACGGCGAGCTCGGCCACCACCGGGGCGAGGAAGGACAGCAAAACCGTCGCGATGGTGCCGGCGATGAACGAGCCGATCGCCGCCGTCGCCAGCGCCGCCGCGCCCCTGCCGGCCTTGGCCATCTTGTTGCCCTCGAGCGCGGTAACGATCGAGGAGGATTCACCCGGGGTGTTGAGCAGGATCGACGTCGTGGACCCGCCGTACATGCCGCCGTAGTAGATGCCGGCGAACACGATCAGCGCCGCCGCCGGGTCCAGGGCGTAGGTGATCGGCATCAGCAGCGCCACCGTCATGGCCGGGCCAATGCCCGGCAGCACGCCGACGGCGGTGCCGACAAACACGCCGCCCAGGGCGTAGAGCAGGTAGACCGGCTGGAGCGCCGTCGAAAATCCTTCGAGCAGGAGCATGAAACTATCCATGGAAGAACGGCACCCCCTCGAACAGCGGACCCGGCGGCAGGGACACGCCCAGCAGGCCGCCGAAGACGTACTGCAGGACCAGCGCCATGACCACCGAGACCACGATGGCCTTCCAGAGCGGCTTGGCCTCCAGGGTCCACGCCGCGCCGCTGAACAGCACCGCGGCGGCCACCGGCCAGCCGGCCGGCTCGATCAGGAAGATGTGCAGCAGCACGAAGCCGACCAGTTTGGCCAGGGCAATCCAGTCCGTCGCGGCGCTGGCGTCCAGGTCCTCGCCTTCCTCGGCCTGGCCGACTTTGCCGCGCAGGACCTGGATGACGATGCCGGTCCCGACCAGCACCAGGGTGCCGCAGACAATGTACGGGAAGGCCCGCGGGCCGATGCCGGTCTCCGACGGCGGGATCGGAATGGATCCCGCCGTCAGGAGCCCCGCTGCGCCGATGCTGACGAACAGGAGAGCGAAAAGGATCTCCCCCGTCGGCCGCTTGACGGGCGTTGAAACGTGGGTGGACTCTGCTGTGGACTCTGCTACGGGGGAAGACATTGTTACTTGACCAGGCCGATCTGCGTCAGCGTGGTCTTGACCTTGGTGATGTCCTCGGTCAGGAAGGACTTGAACCCGTCGCCGGCGAGGAAGGCGTCGTCCCAGTTGTTCTTCTTCAGCGTGGACTTCCAGGCCTCCGACTCGTGCAGCTTGGTGACGAGCTCGGTCAGCTTGGCGCGCTGGGCGTCGTCGATGGAGCCCGGCGCCACGACGCCGCGCCAGTTGGTCAGCACGACGTCGACGCCCTGGTCGGTGAGCGGCTTGATGCCGGGCAGCGCCGGGACCTCGGCCTTGCCGGAGACGGCGAGCGCCCGGACCTTCCCGGCCTTGACCTGCTCGGCG
>DASSXE010000044.1:0-3270 GCA_035704125.1 Arthrobacter sp. | reverse complement strand
GAGTAGCAGGTAAATTCGTCCGATGCCTGCGGGATCACCTGGACAATGAGTTCCTCGCCGGAAAGGTCGGCGCCGGGGAGTTCGACGCCGTCGACCGTGTCAGCTTCGTCCAGTTCAAGCACGACGCTGCGCGCATCGGGGGAGTTCGCTGACTTGAGGGCCTCGAGGGATGCGTTGCGGGATTCCGCGACGTCGGGGCGTACTTCGTCGTAGTCTGTTGCCACTTTTGGTGGTGCTCTTTTCTTCGCAGTATGGATGCTGGCGCTGGTACAACGCGCTAGCACCGCATTTTGTGCCCGGCGGGGAATTCCCGGGCGGTGGGTGGGGTGCTTTCCTCAGGCGCTAACCGCGAAGACCCCTCCCCAAGGGTCCCGGATCACCGCGCTTCGGAATCCCGGGGTGTCGATTCTATCTGCATTTACTGCCGAGAGGTTCCGCGCCGCAGATCCGGGAACAGGCGCAGCAGAACGGGGACAACCTCAGCGCCTGTGGCCGCATTGGCAAGCTCTCAAGAGGGCGTACAACGAGGCCCACCGGACCGCTGGTCTGGTCAGAGTAGTGGGTGTTCCCGGTTTCGGGAGTCGCCGGTGGTGCGTTCAATGATCTCGTGGGCGATCGCGTGAACTTTGCGGTTCGCGGTCTGGCTCAATTGGTTCATGAGGTCATAGGCTTCGTCGGCGGTGATGCCGGTGCGGCCCATGAGAATGCCCTTGGCCTGCTCGATGGACGCCCTGGTCGCGGCGGAGGCTGCCACGGCTTCGGTGGCGAGTTGGTGGCGGTCCGTATGGATTGCGCTGGTGAGGTCAACAACCACGCCCCAGACTCCGATCGGGGTGGTTCCGTCCAGGATGTAGTCCGCAGAGTAAAGCAGTTTGTGCTGCCGGTTCTTCCGGTCCCGAATGGATACGTAGATGGAAGACGGCCCGCCGTGGGTGGAAACGTGCTCCCAATACGCCCGGACCCTGGTCCGGTCTTCGGGCTCGAGGTGGGGCATAACCATGGCCATGGAGGGGACCACCTCGCCACGTTCGTACCCGTACATGCGGTAAAGCCCGTCAGACCAGCGGAAGACGCCGTCCTCGAAGTAATACTCGACGAGCCCGGTTGGGCTATCAAGAAAGTCGCTTTGCGGGACCTTTCCGGGCCCGGTTCCTGGGTACCTGCTGCTGGACAAATATAGGGCCGTTCTAACGTGCTGTACCCCGGTTCCGCGCCCGGGTCTGAAGCAGCAGAATAAAGCAGCCATGTCTTCCCTGGCGGATGAGCTTTGGTGGGCGAAACACGCGGTCGAACTCGGCCCCGGAACTCACACGGCGCCGGTGGCCGACTGCCGGATGTAGCCGTCCACCGCCGACTGGGAAATGCGGTAGGACCGTCCGAAGCGGACGGCGGCAAGGGCCTGGCACTTGACCAAGCGGTACACGGTCATGCGAGACACGCGCATGATGTCCGCGACCTCGGCGATGGTCAGATAGGCGGGTCGGTCGGCTGGAAGCATGGAACAAACTCCTTCGGTGGTTGCTGGGCGGCGGGATCCGGGGCCCTGGGCGGTGGTTGAAAGTCCGTCAGTCGGGAAACCTGACGGTGCGGTGGTCGAAAAACACGAGGGTGCCGGCCGGCGTACCCGGGATCCGGAGACCGACATAGGGGGCCTGGACGACTGCAACCCGGCCCTCCCGCCGGCCGTTGAACGGATCATCGCCGATGACCACCTGGCCCACGTGAAAACGCACTCGGGGAGTGCGCAGGCGGCGCAGGATATCCCCGAGCCGCGGGCGGCGTTCCGCCGGGCCGGACTTTACCGGGGGCGGCGGCGCGCCGGCCGGGGCCATTCCGGCGGCGTATTTTTGGCGCGCTGGGAGGGTACGGCGGGAGGCGGGAAATCCCATCGGACTGCTCCTTTCCGGCGGATTGAAACGTCTCCCCACGGTAGGCGGCCACCGACAGCATTCACACGAGTAACAAGTACCCCATCTTCCCCACTGACTACTTGTTTCCCGTGGCGCCCGAGCCTGGGCACGTTAGACGATTAACGGCTACTATCTGGGATTACAGACAGCTTTCGATGCAGTCTGGCGCCACCGGCCGCCGGCCCCGCCCATCCTTAAGTACGGGATACCGGACACTAAACGCCGAAGGAAAACGATGACAGCCGCCCTGGAAGACCCCGCCCCCGCGGCGAACCGTGACCCTGCCGTGAATCCGGTCCCGAAAAAGTCCGCCGCCCGGCCGGCCTCGAAGGTGCCGGCAGCCGAAAACACCCTGCGGATCCTCAAGCTGCTGGCCTCCAAGCGCGGTCCAATGGCGGCGTCGAACATCGCCACCGCGCTGGGCCTGCCCCGCTCCAGCGTCTACCACCTGCTCGGCGTCATGGAGGCGAATGGCTTCGTGCTGCACCTGCACGAGGAACAGCGCTACGGGCTCGGCATCAGCGCCTTTGAACTCAGCTCCGCCTACTCCCGGCAGGAACCGCTCTCCCGGCTGGGCAGGCCAATGCTGGCAGCCCTCGTGGACAAAATCGGCGAAAGCGCTCATCTGGCCGTCCTGCACGGCCGCGATGTGCTGTACATCGTCGAGGAACGGGCGAAGAACCGCCCGTCGCTGGTGACCGACGTCGGCGTGCGGCTGCCCAGCCATCTCACCGCCAGCGGGCGGGCCATCCTGGCGGCCCTGCCGAAATCCCAGGTCCGGGCGCTCTACCCGAACGCCGCCGCCTTCACCGCGCGGCATGAAACGGACACCGCCATCACCAAATATTCCGCCCTCTCCTCGCACCTGGACCGGGTCCGGCAACGCGGCTATGCCACCGAGCACGGCGAGGTAACCCCCGGTTTCGGATCGATCGCCGCCGCGGTCACGGACCACACCGGCTGGCCGACGGCCGCCGTCGCCGTGACCTTCCTGGAGGACAAGCTGCCTGCGGAGCAGTGGCCGGCACTGGCCGCGCGGGTCAAGAAGGTCGCGGATGATCTCTCTCTCCGAATCCACGGGCGCCCCTCAGCCTGAGGCCGGGAGCCGGTCGGGACGCGGGGCCGGGCCGCCCCGACAGGTCTGGGATTCCGGACAGTGCCCGCCCCCGGGCCCTGTGACCGGGCCCCGCGGCAGGCTTTAGTTGATACAGAACCGCTTCCCCGGACCTACCCACGACGATGAAGGAGTCCTCATGGCACCCGCCGATTTCACCACCGGTGCCCGCCCGGTCAAGGCAGCCCGCGGCACCGAGCTCACCGCCAAGAGCTGGCAGACCGAAGCCCCGCTGCGCATGCTGAT
>DASSXE010000492.1:0-2752 GCA_035704125.1 Arthrobacter sp. | reverse complement strand
GCGGCAATGGCGGCTACGGCCTGGTCTACGGCGGCGGTGATGGCGGCTTCATCCAGAGGGTTCGGGACGGCGGCGCCCGGCAAAGTGTCAGTCATCTACTGTTCTTAGCTACGAGTCGGGTGATGTCTCCATCAGTCTAGTTGACCGCGTTGACACCCCTCCCCTCCGGCCGCTCCCCTGCCTCTCCCCTGCCGCTCCCCTGCCGCTCCCCTGCCTCTCCCCTGCCGCTCCCCTGCCGCTCCCCTACGGAGCCGGGGCTAGCATGGCCTCATGAGGACCGGAGCGCGGCTGCGGCAAGTGGCCAACCTGCTCAATGCCAGCACCCCGCTGGGGTTGCTGCTGGCCGCCGGCGCCCGTTGCACCGTCCGGCCGGGCCCGCGCGGGCTGGCCCTGGCCACGGGCTACCGGTGGCGGCTGCCGTTCGCTGCGGCCTTCACCGTCGGCAACGTGGTGCTGTTCCGGGCTGGGACAGAGCACGTCTTCGGCGACCGGACGGAGGGTCTCCCGGACCCGGCCTATCGGGAGCTGCTGGGCCACGAGGAGCGCCACAGCACCCAGTACGCCTGGTGCCTGGGCATGCCGTTCCTGCCGCTGTATTTCGTGGCCGCCGGCTGGTCCTGGTGGCGGACCGGCAACCCCGGCACCGCCAATCCCTTCGAACGGCACGCCGGGCTCCGGGCCGGCGGCTACCCACCCTCCCCCGCCCGTTCCCCGGGCCGCTCCCCGCTCAGCCGGCGGCGGCGGCGGACCAGTGGCACCGGAAGCCCCGGAAGCCCCGCAATCCCCGTCCGGAGCGGGACATGAGTCCCGGGCCCTTGCCCGGCAGGAAACGAGGCTGCAGATGACCGACACGCCCAGATCCATTGCCGTGACCGGCACCGGGAGCGCCGAGGCGGCACCGGACCTGCTGACGCTTTCGATCGGCGTCGAGTGCCGCCGCGCGGGCGTGGACGACGCCTACCGGGACGCCGGCCGAGCAGCCGCCGCTATCACCGGCGCCCTTCGTGACCATCGCGTCCCGGATCGGGATATCGGCACGACGGGCCTGTCCGTCCGCGCTGAGGTGGGCTGGCAGGAGGGCCTAGGCCAGATCGTCTCCGGCTATTTGGCCACGAGTATGCTGCGGGTCCGGCTTCGCGATCTTGCCGGATCCGCCGCCATCCTCTCGGACGCCGTCGCGGCCGGCGGTGACGATGCACGGCTGCAGGGGATCGAGCTGGGCTTCGCGGACCCCGCGGACGTCGAGGCTCAGGCCCGGGAGGCCGCGTGGGACGATGCCCGGACCCGTGCCGAACATTTTGCCGCGCTGGCCGGCGCCCGGCTGGGCCGGGTCAGCTCCGTAACCCAGCAGCCGGCGTCGGCGGCGGGGGTGCCGCCGCCTCCCCTGCAGCGTACTGCCGCCGCCGCGCCGCTGGTGGTGGAGGCGGGCAGCACCAGTGTCACGGCCGCCGTCGGCGTCGTCTGGGAATTGTTGGACTGACGTCCGCACCCGCACCCGCGGGCTAGTGGATGGCGCCCGCGGCCAGCTTGAGGTCGGTGGTGGTCGCCAGCGCGGTGCGGACGACGGCGGCGAGCGCCTCCGTCATCTGCTCCAGTGGCATCGACGGCAGCCCGCTTCCTGGCGGGACCTGGTCCGGGCCGTAAGGGACATGGATAAAGCCGCCACGCACGTCCGGGGTCCGCCGCAGGGCGTGCATCAGGCCGAAGAAGACGTGGTTGCAGACATAGGTGCCGGCCGTCTGGGAGACCTCGGAGGTGATGCCCCGCCGGCGCAGTTCCTGCAGGGCGGCCTTAATGGGCAACGTGCCGAAGTAGGCGGCGGGTGCCTCCGGGAGTACGGGCTCGTCCACCGGCGCGTTTCCGGCGTTGTCTGGAATCCGGGCGTCGTCGCAGTTGATCGCGACCCGTTCCAGCGAGATGCCCGGCCGGCCGCCCGCCTGCCCCGCACACACCACGAGGGCGGGGCGGTGCTCGGCCAGCGCCTCGTCCAGCGCCGTCAGAGCGGCACCGAAGACACAAGGCAGCTCGACGGCGGCGACCTCGAGTCCTTCCGCGCGGAGCACATCGGCGGCCCCGCGCACCGCGGTCCAGGAGGGGTTGGTGGCCTCGCCGCCAAAGGGTTCGAAGCCGGTCAGGAGGATCATGGGCCCAGCCTAGCAACCCCGGAACCCGCGGACAGCCGCAGGGGACCCGCCGGCGGGATCCTTGACTTAATATCGAACATATATTCGAATGGGTGCATGAGGTGGGACGCGCAGGCACTCAATCCACAGGAACCAAGCCCACGGGCACAGGACCCGGGACAGGACTCCCTTCCGGCCGGCGACGGCGCCGGTCGAGCTACTTCTGCGGCGGCTCCCTCGGATCCCGGGGCTGGTCCTTCCGGCACCGGCCGCCTGCCCGCGCCGGCGTTGCTGCCGCTGGCCGGGCTGGTCCGGTCCGTCTCCACCCCGGAATTCGCCGGGGTCACCTTCCATGAGGTCACCGCCAAATCGGTGCTCAACAAGGTGGCCGCCGGTTCCCGGATGCCGTTCGAGTGGACCATCAACCCGTACCGGGGATGCAGCCACGCCTGCGTCTACTGCTTCGCCCGCAAAACCCATACCTACCTCGACTTCGACGCCGGCCTGGACTTCGACAGCCAGGTGGTGGTGAAGATCAACGCTGCAGAGGTCCTGCGCCGGGAGCTGGCCCGTCCGTCCTGGCAGCGGCAGCACGTCGCCCTGGGCACCAACACGGACCCTTACCAGCG
>DASSXE010000472.1:0-3164 GCA_035704125.1 Arthrobacter sp. | reverse complement strand
TCCTGGGCCCTGATTTCCTTGCGCGTCAGCGGGCGGTCTGCGCCGCCAGTGGCAAAACCAGAGGACTCGTCATTATTGACCGGGCTCACTGTAGCCTTCCATTTCGGGCAGAATGCGTTGTGCAGAATGCGCGTTTACTTCCGGGGCGGCCTGAGCGCCACCGCCGGGTGGCCCCGGACGAAGGTCCGCGCTGACGCGGCGACCCACTTCCGTTCCCCTGGCCTTTTGCATATCGATTGCGTGTTGCAGTATCCCTGCGGCCGCAACCTGATCAACCACTTTACGGTGGTCACGGCTGCTCATGCCAGCTTGGTGCAGGTTGCGGTGCGCTGAAACTGTGCTCAGCCGCTCATCAACCAGCCTCACTGGAAGGTCTGATCCGGCCTCCCACAAGGTACTGACCAGTAGCTTTGCATACTCGGTGGCCATTTGCGCGGAGGCGTGCTCTTCGCCTTTCATCGTCCGGGGCAGGCCGACAAAAATTTCCACGGCCTCCAGCTCGAGGGCCAGCCGGGCGAGAATTGTCACATCGGTGTTCTTCTTGGCGTTCCGGTTCAAGGTCCGCAACGGCGTCGCCAGGATGCCGTCGCGGTCACAGAGCGCCACGCCCACCCGGACGGTCCCGACGTCCACCCCTAGTTTAACGCCCCGGGGGTAGTCGCCGGGCACCGCCGCATCGTTCATTCGTTCGCTTAGCGCTTCGTGATCGCGTCGACGACGGCGGTCAGGGCTGCCCCGACCTTGGACGCATCGGTGCCGCCGCCCTGGGCGACGTCGTCCTTGCCGCCACCGCCGCCGCCGAGGATGCCGGCAGCGAGCCGGACCAGCGCACCGGCTTTGACGCCGGCCTCACGGGCCGCCTCGTTGGTGGCGATCAGGATGACCGGGCGGTCGTTGCTGACGCCGGCGACGGCGACGGCGGCCGGCTCTGCCCCGAGCCGGGTGCGCAGGTCCAGGGCGAGGCCGCGGAGGTCGTCGGCGCCGCTGACCTGGCCGGCGTCGTGGGCGATGACCTTGACGCCGGCGGCGTCCTTGGCCGTGCCCGCGAGCCGGGCAGCGGCAGCGGTGAGCTGTTCCTTGCGCAGCCGCTCAAGTTCTTTCTCGGCCGTCTTGAGCTTGCCCAGGGTCGTGGCGATCCGCTCGGTGAGCAGCCCGGACGGAACCTTGAGCATCTCGGTGAGTTCGGTGACCAGGGCGCGCTCGGCGGCGAGGTGCCGGAAGGCGTCCATGCCGACGAACGCCTCGACGCGGCGGTTTCCGGAGCCGACAGACTGCTCGCCCAGCAGCGAGAGGCTGCCGATCAGGGAGGTGTTGGACACGTGCGTGCCGCCGCAGAGCTCGCGCGACCAGGCGCCGTCGATCTCCACCACGCGGACTTCGTTGCCGTAGTTCTCGCCGAAGAGCGCCATGGCACCGAGGGCCTTGGCCTCGGCCAGGCCCATGACCTTGGTCTGCACCTGGAAGTTGTTCCGGATGGCAATGTTTGAGACTTCCTCGATCTCGGAGCGGGTGGCGGCGCTCAGGCCCTCACCCCAGGAGAAGTCGAAGCGGAGGTAACCGGCCTTGTTGAAGGAGCCGCGCTGCAGCGCCTCCGGGCCGAGGATCTGGTGCAGGGCGGCGTGGACGATGTGCGTGCCCGTGTGGGCCTGCTCGGCGGCGTGCCGGCGTTCCCGGTCGACGGCGGCCAGGACCTGCACGTCGGCGCCGATTTCGCCCTCGCGGACGATGGCCTTGTGGACGCTCAGGCCCTTGATCGGCCGCTGCACGTCCAGGACCTCGACGACGAAGCCGTCGCCGGTGATCAGCCCGGTGTCGGCGGCCTGGCCGCCGGCCTCCGCGTAGAAGGGGGTTTCCGCCAGGACGAGTTCGATTTCCTCGCCGGTGGACGCCTGGCCTACCTTGCGGCCGTTGGCGAGGATGCCGCGAACAGTGGATTCCCCGGCGAGCTCGGTGTAACCGGTGAACACGGTCTCCCCCGCGGCCAGCAGCTCCTGGAAGGCGCTCATGTCCGCGTGGGCGCCCTTCTTGCCCTTCGCATCGGCCTGGGCGCGCTGGCGCTGTTCCAGCATGAGCTTGCGGAATTCGGGCTCGTCGACCTTGAGCCCGGCTTCCTCGGCCATTTCCAGGGTCAGGTCGATCGGGAAGCCGTAGGTGTCATGCAGGGCGAAGGCGTCGGCGCCGGAGAGCGGACGGCCGGCGGACTTGGACTCCTTCACGGCGTCCTCGAGGCGCGCGGTGCCGGAAGCGATGGTGCGCAGGAACGCCTTCTCCTCGGCGTAGGCGATCCGGCTGATCCGGTCGAAGTCCGTCTCCACGATCGGGTAGACGCCCTTCATGGCGTCGCGCGAGGCGGGCAGCAGGTCGGGCAGGCAGGCCTTTTCGACGCCGAGCAGGCGCATGGAGCGGACCGCGCGGCGGATCAGGCGGCGCAGCACGTAACCGCGGCCTTCGTTGGAGGGGGTCACACCGTCGGCGATCAGCATCAGGGCCGAGCGGATGTGGTCGGCAACGACCCGCATCCGGACGTCGTCGGTGTGGTGCGGGTCCTCCGGCGTTTCCGCGGAGGTGTATTCCTTGCCGGCGAGGGCGGCAGCCTTGTCGATGACGGGGCGGACCTGGTCCGTCTCGTACATGTTTTCGACACCCTGCAGGATCATCGCGAGGCGCTCCATGCCGAGGCCGGTGTCGATGTTCTTCTTGGGCAGTTCGCCGGTGATGTCGAAGTCCACCTTGGAGCGGACGTTGTCGATCTGGTACTGCATGAACACGAGGTTCCAGATTTCGATGTACCGGGTCTCGTCGGCCAGCGGGCCGCCTTCGATGCCGTACGCCGGTCCGCGGTCGTAGTAGATCTCGGAGCAGGGGCCGGCGGGGCCGGGCTGGCCGGTGGACCAGTAGTTGTCCGCCTTGCCCATCCGCTGGATCCGCTCGGCGGGTACCCCGGTGTTCTTCAGCCAGAGTTCCTTGGCCTCGTCGTCCTCTTCGTAGACCGTGACCCAGAGACGCTCGGGCGGCAGGCCGTAGCCGCCGTCGTCCACGCCGGTGGTCAGCAGTTCCCAGGCGAACTTGATGGCGTCTTCCTTGAAGTAGTCGCCGAAGGAGAAGTTGCCGCACATCTGGAAGAAGGTGCCGTGGCGGGCGGTCTTGCCGACCTCCTCGATGTC
>DASSXE010000467.1:0-3014 GCA_035704125.1 Arthrobacter sp. | reverse complement strand
TGTTCGAGAACCCGCACGAGGAGCGTCACATCGGGACCCTGCTGGAGGACGTCACCCGCCGGTACGGGCGTGGTTCCATCGGCCTGGGCCACGGCGGCATCCGCGGCGGCCCCGACTGGACCATGAAGCGTGACATGCTCTCCCCCCGCTACACCACCCACTGGGACGAACTCCCCCTGGTCAAAGCCGCCTAGGCCGCCCGCGCGTGCCGCCGACGGGCTGCGTCCGCACAAGCAGGCGCCGGGACCCCGGGCCCTGTGGGGAAAAAGGGGCCACCCTCCCACCGATGAGGATTTCCCGGCGTCATTTCCCCCGACCAGGCGCAGAATGGAAGCAGGTTGCTTAGGTCAACGGGTTCCCCGGAGGTGCCCCATGGATACCGCTAAGATCCGCATCGGCGTCGTGCTGTCGGCCGCGCTCCTGGGAGTTGCAGGATGCGCCCAGGGCGGCGGGACCGCGGCCCCGCCCGGCGGATCAGCCACGGCCAGCGCCCCGGCGAGCGCGGGGATGCCGATGGACTCCGCCTCCTCCGGCGCCGGCACGGGCCCGGGAGCCAGTACTGGAACAGCGGCGGGGGCAAGCCTGACCATCAAGGACTTCGCCTACGGGCCCACGCTGCAGGTTGCCGCCGGCAGCACCGTGACGGTCACCAATATGGACAGTGCCGCGCATACGGTCACCGCCGATGAGGGCGGCGCGTTCGATGTCACCATCAAGGGAAGCGGCGGGACCGCCACGTTTAAGGCGCCGAGTGCACCCGGCACCTACGCCTACCACTGCACGTACCACCCGGGCATGCACGGAACGCTGGTCGTGAAATGAGCGTGCCCGTCCGGCGGAGGGCCCTGGCGCGGGGAAGGAGCGGCGGCCTCGCCCTGCGCGTCGCGACGGCCGCCTGCCTGCTGGTCGACGTCGTCGTCCATGTCCATCTGGCGCCGGGTTACCAGGCCGGCTCACCGCAGGGCCTGGGCCAGGGCACCCTGTTCCTGCTTGAGGCCTCAGCCGCGGCGCTCGCGGCGCTGGCGGTGCTGGTCCGCGGCAGCCGGCCGGCGTACGCCTTTGCGTTCCTCGTCTCGCTCAGCGCTTTCGCCGCGGTCATGCTGTACCGCTACGTGGACCTGCCCGCGTTCGGCCCCTTTCCAGCCATGTACGATCCGGTCTGGTTCTGGGAGAAGTCCATCAGCGCGGCCGCGGAGGGCGCCGGCGCCGTCCTGGCCGGCCTGGGACTGATGCGGTCCCGGCCCCGGTCCCAACGGACCGCCGGGTCACCCTGAACGGGAGTCCCAAAGGCCCGCCGCCCGGCGGCCGCCGACGGCTAGCATGGTCGCACCATGTCTTCGCTCCGGACCACCCACCATCCGGCGACCGCCGACGTCGCCGCCGCCTTCGCGGCGTACCTCTGCGCCGGCATCGGGATCGCTTTCCCAGTGGGCCGCGACGGCGGGTCGGGAGCCTTGGCGCTCGGCGCGGGCGCCGCGGTCCTTGCCGGCGCGTGCGGCTCCATCCTGCGCCGCACGGACCCTTCGTGCAGCCCCGCGGACCGGGTCACCCTGGCCCGGGCAGTGCTGGCCGCCTGCTGCGCGGTACTGACGACGGCGGCCCTGCTCGGCGGGCAGCCCGCCGGCTTCCCGCTCGTCGCCGTCGGGACGGCAGCCTTCGTCCTCGACGCCGTGGACGGTCCGGTGGCACGCCGCACCGGCACCGCGTCGGCCGACGGGGCGCGCCTGGACACCGCGACCGACGCGGCGCTCACGCTGGTGCTGGCCTGCGCGGCCGCGGGCCGGCTGGGTGTCTGGGCCCTGCTGCCGGGCCTGCTGTATTACGCGTTCACCGCCGCCGGCAGGCTCCGCCCGTCCCTGCGCCGGCCGTTGCCCGGCTCGGCCATACGCAAGGCCATTGGCGCGTTCCAGCCGGGCGCGTTGCTGTTTGCCCTGCTGCCGGGAGTTCCGCCGGCCACGGCGACGGCGGCTGCCCTCGCCGCCCTGGCTCTCCTGCTGTTCTCCTTCGGCCGGGACGTGGCCGCCCTGGAACGGCTGCGAACCAAGGATCCGAGCGCGGCGCAGGCACCCCTTACGCCCCGCGGGTGACCCGTCACCCCGCGCGGTTCGGCCGGTGCCACACGCTAGGACCGGTCACTCGGGGCGCCGGCGCGGACGTCAGTCCTGGGCCCGGGCGCGGCTGGGCTGAACCCGCGGCGGTTCGCCCGGCATCTTGGGAAAGTCGGGCGGAAAGGGAAGTTCGCCCAGTCCCGCCTCGGTGTCCCGTTCCCACCAGCCGAGCAGTCCCCCGATGGTGCCGGCGCTGGAATGCATGCCGTCCCAGGGATCACCGGCGGACTTCAGCCGGTCCGGCACGGTGGCAACGGTGAACTCTGCCGGGTCGGCGCCTTCCAGCTCCTCCCACGTCAGCGGGCAGGACACGGGTGCATCCGGCAGCGGCCTGGGGCTGTAGGCCCCGGCCATGGTGCGGTCGCGGTTGGCCTGGTTGAAGTCAACGAAGATCCGCGCCCCGCGCTCCTCTTTCCACCACGCGGTGGTGACCTGATCTGGCATCCGCCGTTCCAGTTCGCGTGCGGCGGCAATCACGGCGTGCCGCACGTCGAGGAACTCATGGTCCGGTTCGATGGGGGCGAAGACGTGCAGTCCGCGGTTGCCGGAGGTCTTGATGAAGGCGTCGAGCCCGGCGTCGGCCAGTACCTTCCGCAGTTCCCGCGCGGCAGGTACGGCGTCCTTGAAGGCGGTGCCCGGCTGAGGATCAAGGTCGATGCGCAGCTGGTCCGGGTTGTCCGGGTTGCCGGCCCGCGACGCCCAGGGGTGGAAGACCACGGTGTTCATCTGCACGGCCCAGACCGCCGCGGCCACCTCGTCGAGGACCAGTTGCGGGTGGGAGCGGCCGCTGGGGTAGACGACGTCCACGGCCCGCACGAAGTCCGGCGCGCCTTTGGGCGGGTTCTTGGAGAAGAACTGTTCGCCGTCGATGTCGCCGGAGAAACGCTGCAGCGTGATGGGCCGGTC
>DASSXE010000380.1:0-2426 GCA_035704125.1 Arthrobacter sp. | reverse complement strand
GTGGCTTCCTGCGGACCGCCGTACTGCTGCGTGCAAACCTTGTCGGTGGGCCGCGGAGCGGGGCTGAGCAGGGCGGCATTGGCCTTGAGCGCGGCGCAGGCCGCGGCCGCGGCCGGGTGCTTGCTCTCCGCAGCCGGAGCGCCGTCGCGGCAGACGAGGGTGTAATTGAGCGGCTGGCCGCTCCCGCCCGGCTTGATCATGATCGAGAGCTCGGCGTTGCCGGCACCCGGACCTGCGGTGGCGGCCGAGGCGGACGGCTGGGGCGCCACGGCGGTGGTCTCGGCGTCGGCGGAGGGGGTGCCGCCGGTGGAGGAGCCGCCCGAGGCGGAGCCGCCGGGCGACCCGGCCGACGTCGAACCACCGGAGGATCCGCCGGGTGAGCAAGCGGCAAGTCCGGCGGCCGTGGCCAGGACGAGCACGAAGTGCAGCAAGGGTTTGCGCATGGGCGGACCTCCTTGGGTTGCTTTCAGTCTATCGCCGGGCGTCGGCGGACGGCGTTGGCTCCGAGGTGCTGTCCGGGACGCCGTTCCGGGACATCATTGACTCACGGGTGGCAACTCCCGGGTGGCGCCGATCAGGCGCATCATCGCCGCGTGCAGTTCGCCGACCTGGTCCCGGTTGAGTCCCAGCCTGGCCATCATAGTTCCGGGGACGGCCGTGGCCTGCCGGCGCAGGGCAGCGCCGGCCGGGGTCAGTCCGACCGCCAGGCTGCGTTCGTTCCCCGCGGCACGTTGCCGGGTGACGTAGCCGATTGCTTCCAGCCGGCGCAGCAGCGGCGAAATGGTGGCCGGCTCCAAAGCGAGGGCGTCGCTGATGTCCCGGACGGTGCGCGGGCTGGACTCCCACAGGCACAGCATCACCAGATACTGCGGGTGGGTCAGCCGCAGCTTGTCCAGGACCGGCTTATAGGCGGCCACGACGTTGCGCGAGGCCACGGTGAGGGCAAAGCAGAGCTGGTGCTCGAGGAGGAGGTCCTCGTCGACGAACCCCGCGTCGGCGGTCCCGGGGATTGTGCTGGTGGCGGCCTCGGCCATGGGACTCCTTGGATAGTTTTGCGTTTTTGCCGGTCGTCGGAACAAATGGTTAGTGCACTAATGATTAGCGTACACTGATGCTACATCCGTTGCGAAGGAGTGGTGATGGCGAAGGAAAACGCCGCCGAGCGGTTCATGCGGGCGACCGGGAAGCTGCGGGCCGTCTTTGGCCCCGCAAGCCGCAGTTCGCTGGGGCACGACATGACCGAGCAGAACCGGCTGCTGCTGGCCCAGCGCCAGGCCGAGACGCAGCGGTGGGAAACCATCCGACGCCCGGACGGCAGCACCTACGTGGTGCCCCGCGATCCCGGGGACAAGTCGCTGCGCTAGGGAAACCCCGGCCTTTTCCGGCCGTCGGGCGTAAAATATAGGCACCGGCGCCCCCAGTTGCGGCTGGTCCGCCGGTCCTGAATGTCGCTGGGCCCGAATGCCGCTGGTGCTGCATTTCCGCTCATCCTGCCAGTAGGAGAGGAGGTGGGAATTATGGCACATGCAATGAGAAGGGTGGCGTTGAACCGGCACCTGCACCCGTCCTCCTGGGTGCGCTTCCTGTTCGGCCCGGCCTCGCGCGGAGATTACGCCGCTCCCGTCGTACACCGGCACGACGATTTCGAGCTGGCCTCGGAGAGCGATCTCGCCGGATTTGAGGTCGAGACCGATTCGCAGGGGCACCACTACGCGGTCCGCCGCGAGGACCTTCCCAAGGAGCAGGTCTGACCGGGAGCCGGAGATGACCGGGACGGGCCAGCGGCCTCCGGCGGTGGGCTAGCGGCCGGTTCCGCCGTAGACCGTTGCCTCGTCCTCGCTGTCCAGGCCGAAGGCCTTGTGGATGGCGCGCACGGCGTCGTCCAGCAGGTCGGCATGGGTGACCACGGAAATGCGGATCTCCGAGGTGGAGATCATGTTGATGTTGATCCCGGCCTCGGAAAGCGCGGCGAAGAACCGGGCCGAGACGCCCGGGTGCGACCGCATGCCGGCGCCGATCAGCGAGAGCTTGCCGATCTTTTCGTTGTATTCGATATTCTCGAAACCGATTTCCGGCTGCGCGGCACGCAGGGCGGCAAGGGCGTCCGCGCCCTCGACGATCGGCAGCGTGAAGGAGATGTCGGTGCGGCCGGTGCCGTGCGTGGACACGTTCTGGACGATCATGTCGATGTTGGAGTGCGCGTCGGCGATGACCTGGAAGATCGCCGCGGCCTTGCCGGGGATGTCCGGAACGCCGACCACCGTGACCTTGGCTTCGGAACGGTCGTGTGCAACGCCGGAGATGATTGGCTGCTCCAAGGCAACTCCCTCTTGAATCGTGATCTTGTCATCGGCGCTGGGCAGCACCCAGGTGCCTTCGAGCTGGCTGAATGAGGAACGGACGTGCAGCGGGACGCCGAACCGGCG
>DASSXE010000295.1:0-5827 GCA_035704125.1 Arthrobacter sp. | reverse complement strand
GGCTTGACCTTGGGGCTTTGATTGGTGACCAGCGGGACGTACGAGGTGGCCGGCCGCTTCATGACCGGACGTTCCACGCCGGGAACCTCCACGAACTCCAGCGGCGTCACCATGGCGAGGTTGCTCGCCGTCGACGGGCCGTTGTTCTGCTTGCCGCCGGCGCCAGTGCCGTCGTCGTTGCGCTGCGCGGGCTGGCTGTTCTGCTCGGCCAGCTTCTGCTTGGCCGCGGCGCGCCGGTTGAGGACAGCCGCGCGTTCGGCCAGGGCGATCTGTTCGGCGAGGACCTTGGGGTCGACGGCGTCCGGATCCGTAGCGACGATGTGGTCCATCTTGGCCATCTGGTTGCGTGCCTGCGCCGCCAGGAGTTCGCGGGCGGCCAGGGCCTGCTCGACGCTCATGCCTTCGGGCACCTGCGGGGCGGCCGTGGGTGCACTGCCGGTAAGGGGTGCATCGGCGGGCTCGGGTGCACTGGCGGGCGCCGCGGGCTTCACCGCGGGATGCGAGCGGGTCCGGGGGGACGGCATCGGAACGATCGGGTTGGCCGAAGTGGCCGGGGCCGTCTCCTCCGCCAGCTGCTGCAGGCGCAGCTGGCGCCGGGTGGGTGGGCCGCCCGGTGAGAGCTGGCCCTCCTTCTCGGCGAGTTCCTTGATGGTGCGCAGGGCCGCCCGGTCCCTGGCCCGGACCTGGGACGAACGCTCGGCCGCGGTGTCGCTCCGGACCGAATCGACCGGTCCGGGAATCCGGCGCCGGCCCGTTGTCTCGGCCTCGGTCGGCTCGGCCGGACGCACCGGGGCGGCCCGCACCCCGGGGCTGGTCTCCGGAGTGCTGGAACCGGCGCCGTCACCCGGGGTGCCGGCGCTGCCCGGGGTCCCCGGGTTCGCGTTCTGCCGTTCATCCCTGGCCTGGCGCAATTCGCGGCGGCTGCGGATGGGGGGCTGTTCCTGACTCATGGACGACTCATTCGGTGCTGGCGGTTAGGTGTGCTTGGAGGATGGGACTGCCCTGCTGGCGTTCCAGCTCCGCGTCCGGCCTGCCGTCGTACAGGCCGTACTTGGCGATGTACTGGACCACGCCGTCGGGCACCAGGTACCAGACGGGGTTGCCGGCGGCCACGCGGGCCCGGCAATCCGTGGAGGATATCGCCATGGCCGGAATTTCCAGGAGGGTGACGTCGTCGCGCCCCATGCCGTCCAGGACGTGTCCGGGTCGCGTCACGCCGACGAAGTGCGCCAGCGACCAGAGCTCGTTGATGTCCTTCCAGGACAGGATCTGGGCCAGCGCGTCGGCGCCGGTGATGAAGAACAGGTCAGCATCCGGGCGCAGCGTGTGCAGGTCGCGCAGGGTGTCAATGGTGTACGTGGGACCCGGCCGGTCGATGTCGACCCGGCTGACCGTGAACCTGGGGTTGGACGCCGTTGCAATGACCGTCATCAGGTACCGGTGTTCGGCCTGCGTGACCTTCTTGCTGCTCTTCTGCCATGGTTGCCCGGTGGGAACGAACACCACTTCGTCGAGGCCGAACTTCGCCGCGACCTCGCTGGCCGCGACCAGGTGGCCATGGTGGATCGGGTCGAACGTGCCGCCCATCACACCGAGCCGCAGGCGGCGTTTACCGCCGTGCTGCTTCATGGTGGCGGAAATATTAGTGGCCCTGGCTGTGGTCGTGCTTGTTCGGGTGCTGGCGGTGCGGGTCCGCGTGCTCCTCGACGGCCGTGTGGCGCTTGCCGAGGTTGCCGTAGGACAGCGTGATGAACATCAGGACCATGAGAAGCAGGAACATCGAGCCGCCAATGACGTAGGGCGGCGCGATGAGCGGCGCGAGCTCCTCGTGTTCGACGGCTGCGGCAACGGACGTGGCGATCTGCTGAAACAGCATGTTCTCCCCTAGTAAGTTCTACAAATGTACGACGGCGGAGGTTCCCGCCGTCCCTGGCTTCTGTTCCATGTTACCGCGTCACTAGGCCCGGATCTGGCCTTCGCCCTGCACGATCCACTTGGTGGTGGTGAGCTCGGTCAGCCCCATCGGGCCGCGGGCGTGCAGCTTCTGCGTGGAGATTCCCACCTCGGCTCCCAGTCCCAGTTCGCCGCCGTCGGTGAACCGGGTGGAAGCGTTGACGATTACCGCCGCGGAATCGACCTCCGCGATGAAGCGCTCGGCGTTGGCGAGGTCGTTGGTCAGGATCGCCTCGGTGTGTCCGGTGGACCAGGTGCGGATGTGTGCCACGGCTTCGTCCAGGCTGTCCACCATGGCCACCGCCAGGTCCAGGTCCATGTACTCGGTGGCCCAGTCGGCGTCGGTCGCGGCCACCGATTCCACGGATTCGGGGAGCGCGGCGCGGACCCGGCCGTCGGTGTGGAGGGTGACACCTGCCGCGCGCAGGGCGGCGGCGACGGCGGGCAGCACCGTGGAGCCGGAGTGCACCAGGAGGGTCTCCACGGTGTTGCAGACGCTGGGACGCTGGGTCTTGGCGTTCAGCAGGATCTCGATGGCCATCTTCTCGTCCGCCGAGGCGTCCAGGAAGATGTGCACATTTCCTTCTCCGGTCTCGATCACCGGAACGGCGGAGTTTGTCACGACGGTTTGGATCAGTTCGCGGCCGCCCCGGGGAATCAGCACGTCCACGCGGCCGCGGGCGCGCATCAACACGTTCGCCCCCTCCCGGCCGAACTCGTCGACGCTCTGCACGGCGTCCGCGGGCAGTCCCACGGACGCCAGCGCGTCACGCAGGACGTTGATGAGGGCGACGTTGGTGGACGCGGCGGCGCTTCCGCCGCGCAGGATGACGGCGTTGCCGCTCTTGAGCGCCAGCCCGGCGATGTCCACGGTGACGTTGGGCCGTGCCTCGTAGATCGCCGCCACCACGCCCATGGGGACGTTGACCTGGCGCAGGCGCAGCCCGTTCGGCAGGGTCTGGCCGCGGACGACGTTGCCCACGGGGTCGGGCAGGTTGGCAAGGTTTTCCAGGGCGGCGGCAAGCGCCTCGATCCGGGCCCCGTTGAGGGTAAGCCGGTCCAGCATCGCCGCGGAGGTTCCGTTGGCGCGGCCGGCGGCGACGTCCTTGGCGTTGGCGGCCAGGATGGTGTCCCGGTGCTGCTGCAGCGCCGCACCGATGGCCCGCAGGCCACGGTCCTTCCACGCCCGGTTGGCCCGGGCCATGTCTCGGGACGCTGCCCGGGACCGGTCGGCGATGGCGTGGACCGCGGCTGCCACGTCCGGTGCCGCCGGCGGCAGGCCTGTGGCAGGCGTGGCGTGGAGCGGCAGTTCGGGGTGCGAAGTCAGGGCCTCAGTCATGCTTCAAGTTTAGTCGGGCAGGCGGATCAGACCAGCACCAGGTCGTCAACATGAACAACTTCACGGTCGTAGCCGCGGCCCAGGACCTTGCCGAGTTCGCGGGTGGAGTGGCCCAGCATCTGCGGAAGTTCGGCGGCGCCGTAGTTGACCAGGCCGCGGGCGATGACGGTCCCGTCCGGTGCCACCATTTCGACCGGGTCGCCGGTTTCGAAGTCGCCGCGGACGGCGGTGATGCCGGCGGGAAGCAGCGAGGTGTGCCGTTCGCGGACGGCGCGGACGGCGCCGTCGTCGAGCACCAGCGTGCCCCGCACGGACGCCAGGTGCGCCAGCCACAGCAGCCGGATCGGCTTGCGGGAGCCGTTGACGGAGAACCAGGTTCCCACGTCCTCCCCCGCCAGCGCGGCGGCCGCGTTCGCGGTGGACGTCACCAGGGCATGGATGCCGGAACCCGCGGCGATGGTGGCGGCCTCCACCTTGGTGACCATGCCGCCGGTCCCGACGCCGGCCTTGCCGGTGCTGCCGATCGAGATGCCTTCCAGGTCGCCGGGGCCGGAGATGTGCGGGATTCTGCGGGCTCCATGCGCGGGCGGACCGTCGTAGAGCGAGTCCACGTCGGAGAGCAGCACCAGGGCGTCGGCGCGGACCAGGTGCGCCACGAGGGCGGCGAGCCGGTCGTTGTCGCCGAAGCGGATCTCGTGCGTGGCGACGGTGTCGTTCTCGTTGACGACGGGCACGACGCCGAGGTTCAGCAGCCGGTCCAGGGCGCGGAAGGCGTTGGTGTGCTGGCTGCGGCGCATGAAGTCATCCGCCGTCAGCAGCACCTGGCTGACAGTGACACCGTGGGCTCCGAACGCGTGGGTGTAGCGTGCCATCAGCAGGCCCTGGCCGACACTGGCCGCCGCCTGCTGGGTGGCGAGGTCGCGGGGGCGTTTCTCGAGGCCCAGCGGTGCCAGGCCGGCGGCGATCGCGCCGGAGGAGACCAGGATGATCTCGGTGCCGGCGTTCCGTTTGTGCGCGAGGGCGTCGGCGAGGTCGGTCAGGGCCTCCTCGGCGATGCCGCCCTTGATGGAGGTGAGCGAGGAGGATCCGACCTTGACCACGATCCGGCGCGCGTCGGCGAGGAAGGCCCGCCCCCGCGCCGCGGCGGCGGGGGCGGAGACGGCGTTACTCGCCATCGGCTTCGCCGAGTCCACTCTCCTTGAGCGGCTGCGGAGCCCGGCGGGCGCTGACCGATTCGGTCCAGATGCCGGCCTTGCGCTCGGCCTCGAGCTCGGCGCGGGCGGCGGCCTTGGCGTCGCGGCGCTCCTGCTGCTCGTCGCGCTTCTGGCCACGCGTCGGGCGGTCGCCGATGTCGGCGAAGCGCACGTCGGTGCCGCGCGGAGAGGCCAGCAGTTCGGCGCCGGCCATCATGGTCGGCTCCCAGTCGAAGACGACGCCGTCGTCCTCGCCGATGACCACCATGTCGCCGGGCTTCGCGCCCTGCTTGAACAGTTCGTTCTCTACGCCAAGCTTGGCCAGTCGGTCCGCGAGGTAGCCGATGGCTTCCTCGTTGGTGAAGTCGGTCTGCTTGACCCAGCGGACCGGCTTCTCGCCGAGGACGCGGAACAGCGGTTCCAGGCCCTTCTCTTCGCGGCGGATCAGGAAGCCGGATTCGTTGACGGCACGCGGGCGCAGCACGGGGGCCTGGACCTTGGGCGGGGTGGCGGCCACGGCGTCGCGGGCGGCCTTGACGATCTCGGCCATGGCAAAGCCCAGCTGGCGCAGGCCCTCGTGGCTGGTGGCGGAGATTTCAAAGACGCGGTAGCCGCGCTTTTCCAGCTCCGGCCGGACGAATTCAGCCATGTCCTTGCCGTCCGGCAGGTCCACCTTGTTCAGGGCGACCAGGCGGGGACGGTGGTTCAGCGGAACGACTTCCCCATCCGACCCGGCGTAGCTCATGTCGACGGCGTACTTCTCCAGTTCCGCTTCGATCACGGCGAGGTCCGAGAGCGGATCCCGCTCCGATTCCAGGGTTCCACAGTCCAGGACGTGGACGAGGGCGGCGCAGCGTTCGACGTGGCGCAGGAAGTGGTGGCCGAGGCCCTTGCCCTCGCTGGCGCCCTCGATCAGGCCGGGAACGTCTGCGATGGTGAAGCGGACCTCGCCTGCCTGCACGACGCCGAGGTTCGGGATGAGCGTGGTGAAGGGGTAGTCGGCAATTTTGGGCCGGGCCGCGGACATGGCGGCGATCAGGCTGGACTTGCCGGCGGACGGGAAGCCCACCAGCGCGATGTCCGCGATGGATTTGAGCTCCAGCACGATGTCGCTGGATTCGCCTTCGATACCGAGCAGGGCGAAGCCCGGGGCGCGGCGCTTCTGCGAGGACAGGGCCGCGTTGCCGAGGCCGCCGATGCCGCCGGCCGCGGCGATGTATTCGGTTCCTTCGCCGACCAGGTCGGCCAGGACGGTGCCGTCCTTGCTCTTGACGACCGTGCCCTCGGGAACCGGGAGGATCAGGGTCTCGCCGTGTTTGCCCGCGCGCCAGTCGCCCATGCC
>DASSXE010000129.1:0-3496 GCA_035704125.1 Arthrobacter sp. | reverse complement strand
CCGCGGGACTCCAGCGCCGCGGCGAGTTCGGCCGCCTGCGTGGACTTGCCGGCGCCGTCGCCGCCTTCGAAGGCGATAAACAGTCCGGGGAACGGTCCGGGGGTTTGGGAAGTCACTGCTCTAGCCTACCGACAATCACCGACACTGTGCCGGTGCGCGCGTCACGCCCTGCGGGTGCCGCGCCGCCCCACGTACCCTGTGACCATGAGTCTCTCCGAAGAACAGGCCGCCTCGCTCTCCGCCGACACCGTGGTGGTCGCGGCGGGCCGTCCGCCGCGCGAACGCGACGCCCCGGTGAACCCGCCGCTGGTGCTGTCCTCGACCTATTTTGGCACCGGACCGCTGGGCCCGGGCGACCGCGGCTACGGACGCTACTCCAACCCCACCTGGGACCCGTTCGAGCAGGCCCTGGCGCAACTGGAAGGCGCGGAGCTTCCCGGACTGCTGTACGCCTCCGGGCTGGCGGCCGTCAGCTCGGCACTGTCCCTGGTCCCGCCGCAGGGCGTGCTGGTGATGCCGTCGCACAGCTACGCCGGGTCGCTGGTGATGGCCACCGAGCTGGCCCAGGCCGGCGCGCTGGAACTGCGCACCGTGGACATCGCAGACACCGACGCCGTGCTGGCCGGGCTGGCACCCGCCGGGGGAAAGCCGGCCAACGTGCTGTGGCTGGAAAGCCCCACCAACCCCATGCTGGGTGTAGCGGACATCCCGGCGCTCACGGCCGCCGCCCACGCCGCCGGCGCCCTGGTCATCACGGACAACACCTTCTCCACCCCCTTGGTGCAGCAGCCGCTGAGCCTGGGCTCCGACGTCGTGCTGCACTCGGTGACCAAGTACCTCTCCGGCCATTCCGACGTCGTCCTGGGCGCCCTCGTGACGTCCGACGCCGGCCTGCACGCCCGCCTGCTGCACCACCGCACCATCCACGGCGGCATCGCCGGACCGTTCGAGGCGTGGCTGGCGCTGCGCGGGCTGCGGACCCTGGCCCTGCGGATCGAGCGTTCGCAGGCCTCCGCCGCTGTGCTCGCGGAGCGGCTGAGCGGGCACCCGCTGGTGGGCCGCATCCGCTACCCGGGCCTGCCCTCGGACCCCGGGCACCAGCGGGCCAAGGCGCAGATGAAAGGCTTCGGCTCGGTCCTGTGCATCGAGATGCTTCCCGCCGCCGGCTCCGCGGGCGGCGGCCTCAGCGGTGCGGACGCGGCCGACCGGATGATCCGTGCGCTGCGGCTGTGGCTGCCCGCCACCTCGCTGGGAGGGGTGGAATCCCTGATTGAACGCCGCCGCCGGCACACCGCCGAGCCACTCAGCGTGCCGGAAAATCTGGTCCGGCTCAGCGTGGGGATCGAAAACGTCGAGGACCTGTGGGCCGATTTGGAGCAGGCCCTGGCAACGCTGGACAGCTAGGCTGGGGTCATGGACGGAAGAACGCTGATTGACTTTGCCGACACGGGAATCTATTTCCTGCTCGCCCTCGTAGCACTGGTGCTTGAGGTGTGGGCGTTCTTCGACTGCCTGCGGCACAAGGCCAACGCCTTCGAAGCGATGTCCAAGCGGACCAAGACCTTCTGGCTGGCCCTCACCGGCGGCGCCCTGGCCATCGGCCTGCTCTCGCTGCTGGGCGGCGGCGGCGGATTCTTCGGCCCCCTGGGCCTGTTCGGCCTCGCGGCCGTGACCGCGGCGTCCGTATACCTTGCCGACGTGCGGCCGGCCGTCAAGGACGCCGGCCGCGGCGGCCACCGGAACATGGGCCCTTACGGCCCCTGGTAGTCCCCGCCGGCCCCCTTAGCTCGCAAGCTCGCTCAGGCAACCCTGCCACCGTGGGCCCACTCCGGCGCCACGGCGGCCCAGGCCACCGACAGTTCGCCCAGGCGCCAGCGTGAGTGCCCGTCCAGCACCGGCCAGCCGGCGTCGCGCAGGGCCCGGCACGCGGCGATCCAGCGTTGACGGTTGCCGAACGACGCCAGCGGCGCCGCTTCCAGCCACGCCTTGTCCAGCGCCTGCAGATACCCGTGGACCTTCTGCCCGGGAACGTTGCGGTGGATCAGGGCCTTGGGCAGCCGCTCGGCGATCTCGGAGGGCAGTTCGAAGGCGCCGAACCGCAGGGAGATCCCCAGGCTCAGCGGCGCGCCGGCGTCCAGCGCCACCCAGGTGACTTTCCGCCCGATCTCGTCGCAAGTCCCGTCGATGAAGAGTCCGTCCGGAGCCAGCCGGTCCTGCACCAGCCGCCAGATCGCCGGGACGTCAGCCTCCTCGTACTGCCGCAGCACATTGAAGGCGCGCACTAGGACCGGCCGGCCGGGAACCGGCAGTTCAAAGCCGCCCAGCTGGAAGCTCAGTCCCGGCCGCTCCAGCGCCTTCGCCTGCCGCACCCGCTCGGGCTCGATTTCGATGCCCACTACGCGCACGTCCGCCCGGACCGCGGACAGCCGGTCAAAGAGTTCGACGGCGGTGGCGGGGGAGGCGCCGTAGCCCAGGTCCACGACGAGCGGGTCCGCCGCGGCGCGCAGCCGCCAGGCCTGCGGGCCGGCCAGCCACCGGTCGACCCGGCGCATCCGGTTGGGGTTGGTGGTCCCGCGGGTCACGTTTCCCACCGGACGCGCGGCCCGGGATCCGCCCTGGGGTCGGGGGGACGCCACCCGTTCAGCCTTCTGCACCACGCCTCAACCCTATCCGCCGTCGCGGCGGCGGGGGCCGTGCGCCGGAGCAGGGCCGTGTAACGCAGGGCACCGGCGGCGGGGGCTCGGCTAGGATGAAAAGCATGACTTACAAGCTGATTTTGCTGCGCCACGGCCACAGCGAATGGAACGCCAAGAACCTGTTCACCGGCTGGGTGGACGTCGACCTGAACGACCAGGGACGTGCCGAGGCGGTGCGTGGCGGCGAGTTGCTCGTAGAGAACAACATCCTTCCGGACATCCTCTACACCTCGCGCTTGAAGCGGGCCATCAACACCGCGAACCTGGCGCTCGAAAAGGCAGACCGCGGCTGGATCGACGTCAAGCGCGACTGGCGGCTCAACGAACGCCACTACGGCGCGCTGCAGGGCAAGGACAAGGCACAGACCCTGGCCGAGTACGGCGAGGAACAGTTCATGACCTGGCGCCGCTCCTACGACACACCGCCGCCGCCCCTCGCGGACGATTCCGAGTTCTCGCAGGTGGGCGACCCGCGCTACAAGGACCTCGGCGATGACCTGCCGCGCACCGAATGCCTCAAGGACGTCCTGGTCCGGCTGCTGCCCTACTGGGAATCGGACATCAAGGAAGACCTCAAGGCGGGCAAGACCGTGCTGGTCACCGCCCACGGCAACTCCCTGCGTGCCCTGGTCAAGCACCTCGACGGCATCAGTGACGAGGACATTGCCGGCCTCAACATCCCCACCGGCATCCCGCTGGTCTACGAACTGGATGAGGACTTCAAGCCGCTGAACCCGGGCGGAACCTACCTGGACCCCGAGGCGGCAGCCGAGTCCATCAAGGCCGTGGCGAACCAGGGC
>DASSXE010000112.1:0-5709 GCA_035704125.1 Arthrobacter sp. | reverse complement strand
AGCGACAGGGTGGGCACGGCCAGGGTGGGAAGCTCCACGGATTCATCGGACGCGGTGACCCGGGCGGTCTGCTTCAGCTTGGGATAGAACCCGGTGAGGAAGCGGCCCTCGTCCCGGGCCGGGATGTGCAAGGTGGTGCCCGCGGTGACGAAGGTCAGCAGTTCCTCGCTAAGCCCGGCCTCCAGCGGGGCAAGGGTGATCGCCGAGCCCTCCGGTGCGACCCCCGGCAGCGCGCCGGCGTCCGCGGTCAGGAAAATGCCGTGCGCCGGCCGGCCGATGGTCCCGACCGAGCCGGGGTCCACCACAGTCCCCCCGACCGTGATGGTCGGCGCCAGCGCCAGCCCGCCGTCGTCGGCCCCTTCGGCGCCGAAACGGGTGAGGTTGAGCCCGACGGCGGCAGGTTCGTCGGCCAGGTGCACCGGCTCGTCGCCCCGGCTGTGAACCAGCGCCAGGCCGATCTTCTGCGCCTCGGCCAGCAGGCTCCAGAGGTTCTTGCCGGCATAGGTGTTCAGGCCCAGCCACAGCCCGGTGCCGGCGTGCTGCCGGTTGGCCAGGGAGGTATGCGAGGCGAGGAATTCCTGCATCCACTCGACGTGCGCTTCGTTGCATTCGCGCCGGTAGTTCAGGTAGCTCAGGGTGTTCCACGAGACATCGCCGCGGATCCACTTGCCCTTCGCCCCCATGATCACCGGCCGGGCCTTGAGCTGCCGGACGCTGCGCAACGGGTCGCGCCGTCCGGTGTAGGAGAAGTGCGGCGCCGGTTCTTCGACCTCGAACTGCAGCGCCAGCGGCACCCCGCTGGTCGACTGGGTGATCCCGGGCCGGGCCAGCAGCGGGCTGAGGGCCTGCTCCCAGTCCGGCAGCTCCAGGGCCTCGGGCTGCCGCGAAAGCCGGGAGGACTCAGCCGGAGCCAGCAGCTGGACGCGGGTGGCCGGGTTGTCCTCCGCGGCGAAGAGCAGCGCGGCCACATGTTTGCAATCCTTGCGGACCGGGCAGCTGCAGACCCCCACGCTGCAGCTCCAGCCGCCCGCCTTGCGGACCAGCTTCGCCGTCGTCGAATAGGGCACGTCCGCCCCGCCGCGGACCTTGCCCAGCATCAGCCCGGTGGCGGCGTCGAAGGAAATCCCGGAGACCCGGCTTCCCATGGCGTAGGCGAGTCCGGCCGCCAAGGAGCGGTCGTTGATCGCGGGGGTCTGGATTGCCAGTGCCGCACTCTCGTCCGGATGGGATGGCATGGGGCACTACTTTCGGCTGTTGGTCATCTGATCCATCTTAGCCAGCCCACGCGGTCCGCGGCCCCGCCGGGGTTCCGTTCCCGGCCGGCCGCCGTGTCCTGCGCCCGCGGCCGGTCAGTAACCGCCCCCGGCCGCCGCCGTGATCGTCTCCCCGGAGGGGCTGATCAGGAACCAGACGCCGCCCACGCCCTCGCCCGTGGTGTCGCCCGGCGCACGGTCCTTGGCGAAGTGGTACACCGGCATGCCGTTGATGGTCAGCTGCTTCTTGCCGTCGGGGGTGGCGATGGTGCCGATCTTTCCGGTAACGCCGTCCGCTGCCGGTGTGCCCGAGCTGCTGAGCACCGGCGGCCAGGACGCAATGCAGGAGCCGGTGCAGGCGCTGGTGCCTGAGTCTTTGGTGTCCTTGGTGAAGACGTAGACACTCATGCCCTTGGCATCGACCACCGCCTGGCCCGCCTTGGTGGCGGCGGTCTTGAGGTCGGCGGTGGTGCCCGCCGTTGTGCCGGCTGCGGACGCAGGCGTGGAGGCCGGCGCGGTCGCAACGGATGATGCGGCGGTGCTGGACGCGGTTGGCGGGGTAGAAGCGCCGCCGGCACAGCCGGACAGAACGCCGGTGATAGCCACGGCGGCCAGCGCGGCGCCGAAGTGCTTGGTCATTTCTTGCTCCTTGACTCGTGCCGGAAATCTCATAACCGGCTGTCCGGTACGACGGCGGGCGGTGAAGAATGGTTCAAGGACACGCCGCTGAACTTTTTCCACCCAGCGGGCGTCCTTCAGGGCAACAGGAATCCGCCCGGGAGGTGCCGCATGCCACTCGATGAAGACGTGGTCGCCGCGATCTACCGCGACCACGGGACGGCCCTGCGCCGGTTCGTCCTCGGCGCCTGCCACGATCCGCACCTTGCCGACGACGTCGTCCAGGAGACGGTACTTCGGGTCTGGCAGCAGGCGCCGCAGATCACCGGAAGCCTGCGCAGCTACCTGTTCCGGACCGCGCGCAACATCATGATCGACAACTACCGCAGGGCCCAGCGGCGGCCGCGGGAAGCCACCGAACGCGACGTAGCCGATCCTGCGGACGCGGCCGGACGGATCGACGAACTTCTCAACAGGGTCCTGATGGAGGAGGCGCTGCTGCGCCTCAGCGCCGAGCACCGGAACGTGCTGGTGGCCCTTCACTACCGCCGTTTCAGCGTCCAGGAGGCCTCCGTGCACTTGAATATCCCGGCCGGCACCGTGAAATCGCGGGCCTTCTACGCGGTCCGGGCGTTACGGACCATCCTCGACGAAATGGGGGTGGAACAGTGAGCGACGCGGAATCCCACCAGCTGCTGGGCGCGTACCTGCTGGGCGGCCTCCCGGCGGATGAGGCCGCCGGCTTCGAACGCCACCTGGCCGGATGCGCCGGCTGCCGGGCCGAACTGGACCGGCTCGCCAGCCTCCCGGCGCTGCTGGACGCCATCCCGGTGCCCGACGCCGTCGGACTCACGGCGGTCGTCCCTCCAGCGCAGGGCGCACTTCCGGCGGAGGGCGCGGTTCCGGTGCAGGGCGCGGTGCCGCGCAGCCTGCTCGCGGCGCTCGCCGCCCGGCGGCGCCGGAGCCGGCTGAGGTGGTCCGGTGCGCTCGCCGCGGTGGCTGCGGCCTGCCTGGCCGCCGGGGTCCTTGCCAGTCCGCTGCTCGGCCAGCCGGCCCGGCCGGACGCCAGCTACTCGGTGGCGGCCGCGGACGGTCCGCAGTTCACCGTGGGCCTGGTCAAGAAGAGCTGGGGTACGGAACTGGCGGTGGACGGCACCAGGATGCCTGCCGACGGGGTTCTCTCACTGTGGGTGAAGGGCCGCGACGGCGGGGAGGACCGGGCCTGCGCCTGGACGGCCACCCCGGGCGGGAAGGTCCGCATCACCGGGGCCACGCCGCTGCCGCTGGCCAACATCGCCAGCATCGAGATGCGCAACGACCGGCAACAGCCGGTCGCGGTGATCACCGTGCCGCATCCCTAGGGACGGGTGTTGCGGCCGGGCTCCGCTACATCCGGGCCAGCCGGGCGCGGACGGCCAGGAAGATGCCGTAGCAGATCAGGCCCGCCCCGACGGCGGCCAGCATGTACATCCCGAGCGGCTGGTCGCGCAGGGCCTTCAGGCCGCCGTCGAGCCCGGTGGACTCGTCCGGATCCGCCTTGATGGTCGCGATGACGATCAGCATCCCGGTCAGCAGCAGGGCCACGCCCTTGGCCGCGTAGCCCGCGATCCCGGTGACCGCCACGGCCGTCCGGGCGTGCTCGTTGGACGGCATCCGCAGGTACTTGACGAAGGACTTCCGGAAGCCGCGGATCGCGTAGACGACGCCGGTCACCGCGACGGCGGCGCCGACCACGATCAGCAGCAGGACTCCGCCGGGCGCCGCCATGAGCTGCAGGGTCAGGTCGCTGGTGGAACGGCGGTGGTCCGCGCGGGCGCCGATGGCGACGGAGGCCAGGGTCAGGGCAAACCCGGTGTACACCACGGCCTGCAGGGCGGCCTTGAGCTTCTTGGCGATCTTCTTCTTGGTGGGCAGGTGCTCGAAGTCGAAGACGGCGTCGCTGGTCTGCCAGATGGCCAGGGCAACGCAGGCGGCGAACGCGCCCCAGAGCAGGATCGGCCCGCCCGGCTGCTGCGCCATCTCGGACACCGCGCCGCTGACATCGGCCTGCCCTTCGCCGCCCATGGCGAGCCGGATGGCGACGAGTCCGATCAGGAAATGCAGCAGTCCGGAGACGGCAAACCCGGCCCGGGCCGCGATTTCCAGCGGCCGCGAGTTGGTGACATCCTCGGCGACTTCCGCGACGTCCTTGAGTTCCATGATGATGGACCGTCCCTTGCACTGTTGAGCTATTCCGCCGGGGAATAGCTCCGCCAGCCATGCGTTGTCGGTAATCCTGTCACGGGTGGTAGCCCGGGGACAGGAGCCCGGCGTCCCGTTATTCGCGGCGTCGGTAGCAGAGATCGAAGATGAGCCTGCCGGCCTCATGGGCCTTGGTTTCGAAGCTGGTCTGGATCCGGCCGTCGAACCTGGGAGCCCAGCCGCCGACGTCGTCGACGCCCTCGTTGGGGCCGGTGTGCTCGGTGCTGACGGGGGCGCGGCCTTCCTTAATCGGAGCCCCGCCCACCAGGGACTCCACCCCGGACTCCCAGACCCTGGTCAGCGGGCTGTCACCGCCGCTGCGCTCACCTTCGTGGAGATTCTCGAAGTCGGCCGAGCCGGTGAGGACCTCGCGGACGTGGACGGCGTAGTTGGACCAGTCGGTGGCGATCCGCCAGATGCCGCCCGGTTTGAGGGCTCGGGAGGCGAGCTCGGCGAAAGCCGGCTGGATGAGGCGGCGCTTGTGGTGGCGCGACTTGTGCCAGGGGTCCGGGAAGAACACCCAGAGTTCGGTGACGGAGGCGGCCGGGAGCATGCTGGCGAGCACCTCCGGGGCGTTGGCCTCCACCACCCGGACGTTGGTCAGCCCGCGGCTGTTGATCTTGATCAGGGTGTTGGCCAGCCCGGGGGTGTACACCTCCACGGCCAGGAAGTCGGTGTCCGGGTTTTGTTCGGCGGCGTGGCAGACGGCGTCGCCCAGGCCGGAGCCGATCTCCACGATCAGCGGCGCCTTCCGGCCGAACTCCGCCTCGGCGTCGAAGACATAGTCCGGGTGTACCGAGGTGTTGGCGATGTGCCGGGGCACCTCGACGGCCCACCGGTCCGCGTGCTCTTCCCACGCGGCCTGGCGGCGCCCCTGCAGGCGGGTGCCGCGCCGCACAAAGCTGACCGGCCGGCCGCCGTAGGTGCCGAACGAGGCCTGGCTGCCGGGGGTCACCGGGCGCGGCGGCTGCGGCTGCTGGGGGGTTTCTGGGGTTTCACTCATTCCTCCCAGAATAGTGGAATCCGGCGCCTCCACCGGTCCGGGCTGCCGTGCGGAGCCGCCGCCGCGCCTGCCAGAATAGATCGGTGACTTTACCTGCCAACACCAACGGACCGGGCGGCAAGGGCGTGGCCGATGCCCTGGTCGATGCCGAGATCGATGACGTGCCGGCCGCGGAACCCACCGCGGTGGGCAGCCGCCGGGCGCTGGCCTACCTCGGCGTCTGCCTGGTCCTGATCGGGCTGAACCTGCGCAGCGTCTTCTCCAGCCTGGGCGCGGTCCTCCCGGAGGTGACCGCCGCCGCCGGCCTGCCGGACTGGGCCGTCGCGCTGCTGACCACCGCGCCGGTCACGCTGCTGGGGGTGTTCGCCCCGCTGGCGCCGCCGCTGGCCCGAAGGTTCGGCGCCGAACGGGTGCTGCTGGGCGCGATGGCCGTCCTGACCTCCGGGCTCCTGCTGCGGCCGGTGGACGCCCCGGGCTTGGGCCACCTGCCGGCGCTGCTGGCCGGAACCGCCGCCTGCGGTGCCGCGATCTCGCTCTGCAACGTGCTGCTGCCGGGCCTGGTCAAGCGGGACTTCCCGCACCGGCTCGGCCTGA
>DASSXE010000009.1:0-4340 GCA_035704125.1 Arthrobacter sp. | reverse complement strand
TAGTCCCGCAGCAGGTCGAAGAGCCGCTCATTGAGCTCCGACCGCTGGGTGGGGGTCAGGTACAGCAGGTTGCTGGCCAGCACCACCGAGGACGGGCCGTCCGCGGCCTCGCCGCGGCGCCGCTGCTCGTCCCTGGCTTGGGCGTAGGCCTTGACCCGGCGGCGGTAGGCGTCCAGTTCCAGGTCCAGCACGGCGAATTCCGGGCTGGCGAGCCCTCCGCCCGAGTTGATGGTGAAGTCGGTTCCGGCGGCCTTCCAGCGCCGCTCGCGCGCATCGCCCGCCGTGGCCGCGGGAACCACGATGCCCCACTTCTGCAGCGCCCGCAGATGATAACTCATGGCACTGGGCGTGAGGCCCGTCTGGGCCGCCAGTTCGGTGGCGGTGCGGCTGACCTGGGTGGAATACAACTCCGAGATGACCTCCAGCCGGGCGGCGTGGGCCAGCGCCCGGATCGCTTTCGGGTCGGTGATTTCCACTTTTTGTTCCGGGCGCGGCCTGCGCTTGGCGGCCGGAGCGGCGGGGGGAACCGCCCGCGGATTCTCTGCATTCACAGGATCAGTGTATCGAGGGACGCCAAACTATGAAAGAAATGCTTGACACCCTGCATCCGGCGGGGCTAGGTTCCAGACTATGAAAGAGATACTTCACAAACAGGGTGGGCCCGGCGCCGCGGAACCGCTCTGGCGCAACCGGGATTTCCTGCTGGCCAGCGGCTCCCGCTTTTTTGCCGCCGCCGGGATGGGCGCCGTCGTCGTCAGTGTCATGCTGCGGCTGCAGGCCGAAGCCTCGTCCGGGGCCACGCCGGCGTCGGGGCCGTGGCTGGTGGCGGCGTACCTCACCTGTTCGGCCTTGCCGCTGGTGCTGCTGGCCCCGTGGGCGGGCCGCCTGGCGGACACCAGGGATTCACGGATGCTGGCGACGGCGGCCTCCGCCGTCAGCGCCGCGGCGGTCACCGGGATGGCCCTCGGCCTGCACGCCGGCGGCCTGAACATTCCGCTGCTATTCGCCATGACGTTCCTGCTGGACGCCGCCCAGGCGGTGGCGGGTCCTACCTGGCAGGCGCTGCTGCCGCGGATCGTGGGCGAGGACTGCACGCCCAGGGCCATGGGCAGCATGCAGGCCACCACCATGATCGCGGGGATGGCCGGGCCGGCAGCCGGCGGTCTGCTCACCGGCTGGGGCGGTTCCGGGCTGGTGTTCGCGGTGGCGGGCGGCTGTTACCTTGCGATGGGCGCCGGCGCGCTGTTGATCCGCACCCGGCGCGGCACCGCGGCGGAACGGGCCGGGCGGCCGGACCCGCAACTGCTGGACGGGCTGCGGCTGCTTCGCCGGGACCGGCTGGTCTGGGCCCTGGTGCTGGGCGCGTTGTTCTTCATCGTCGCCGGCGAGGCCACCAATGTGCTGGAGGTCTTCCTGGCCCGCGGCGAACTCGGCGCCAGTGAGGCCGGGTACGGCCTGCTGGCCGCCGCGTTCGGGCTCGGCATGGCGGCCGGTGCTGCGGCGGCCGGGCGCATCGGAACCGAGCGGGACCGGCTCCGCGCTCTGCTGGCCGCGATGGCGCTGACCTCCGCTTTTTTGGCGGCGACGGCACTGGTGCCCACCGTCGGCTGGCTCTTCGCGGCCTATACGGCGACGGGCACGGCCTGCGGCGTCCTGAACGCCTGCTTTGCGACCATTGCGATTCTTCGGATCCCGGAATCCGGGCGCGGCCAGGCGATGGCGATCATCGGCGGCATGACGCGGGCCGTCTCGATCGGCGCCCTGGCCCTTGGCGGATTCCTCGGAGCCGTGCTGCCGGTCCGCACCAGCTTCCTCGTCACCGGGACCGGCGGTGTCCTCGTCGCTCTGGCCGTCGCGGCGGCCGTCCTGGGTCGGTCCGGCCTGCCCCGGTCCGGCCGCACTTCTGCGGCCGCGCCGGGGCCGGTCCCGCCGTCGGACTCGGCCTCGGCCTCAGGCAGGGAGCAGGAAGCCGTCCCGGACGAGGTTTCCGACGTCGTCGAGCAGGCCGCGGCGGAACGCCGCGCTGTCGTAACCCTCGTACCCGCCGAGCAGGGCGTCGAGGGCCCCGATGATCTGCCCGACGGCGAGTTCGCCGTCGCAGGCTGAGACAAATCCGGCCAACCCGGTGCTGAGCAGGTTGGTGCGGCGCAGCCCGGCGCCCTGGCGCAGCAGGATCACGCCGGGGTGCTCGGCGCCGGGGCGCTGGTGCCGCTCTTCCGTGACGTCGTCGGCCACCAGCAGGTGTGCGGACGCAAGGTCGGTGCCGGCCAGCCAGTCGGCCCGTTCGACGGCGGCCCCCAGGTGCGGCCCGACGGGCTGCTCGATCGGATAGGTGATCTCCTCGAAGCGCCGCAGCACCGGGCGGGCTCCGGCGGCGGGGCGCCGCAGCCAGATCATCCCGAAGCCGATGGCAGCGACGTTGCGTGCGGCGAAGTCGTCCAGGTAGGCGGCGTAGGACTCCCGGTAGAGCCGCCGGTCCCGGGCCTCGGAGGCATCCTGCAGCCAGGTCTCGGCGTATTGTTCCGGGCCGACCCGTTCGCGCTGGATGAACCAGACATCCACGTCCCCTCCGGCCCAGCCCTCGGGCCGGACTGACCATTCCGCGCCGGCCGGGATTTCCCAGTTCCCCAGCATTTGGGCCGTTCCGCCGGGCGTGAGGACGGACGGGAGCTCCCGGACCAGCGCCGCGACGATGTCGTCCCCGGGCAGGCCGCCGTCGCGGTACGTGAACTGGTCCGCGGACGACTCCCCCGCGGTGCGCGGCGTGATGACGAACGGCGGATTGGACACCACGAGATCGAATTCCTCCCCTGCCACCGGTTCCAGCAGCGAGCCGCGGCGCAGGCTCACCCTGGCCTCAAGATCGGCCGGGTCCAGATGCAGGGCCGCGGCGTTGAGTACCAGGTTGAACCGGGTGAAGGCCAGGGCCCGGTCGGAGATATCGGTGGCGGTGACATGTTCGGCATGGTGCAGGAGGTGGAAGGTCTGGATGCCGCAGCCCGTGCCGAGGTCCAGCGCGCGGGCAGCATGACGCCGTGCGGTGACCTGCACCAGCGTGGTGGACGCCTGGCCAATGCCCAGCACGTGGTCGTGCCGCAGCACCCCGGGACTCTGGTGGGCGGCGAGGTCGCTCGCCACCCAGAGGTCGGCACCGCCGCTGGGCTGCCCGTCGTCGTCGACAACCGGATCCCAGCCGTAGGGCCGAAGGTCCACCCTTGCCTGCAGCAGGTCCCCCTCACCCCGCTCGACCAGCCCCAGCTGCGTCAGTCCTGCCGAGCCCACCGTGGGCAGCGCGGTTTCCAGGGCGGCTGCGGGCTGCGGCTCGGCGAGGAGCCACAGCCGGACGACGGCGGCGAGCGCGGCCGACGCCGGGTCGCGGCGGGCGGCGGCGTCGGTGGCGATCAGCGCCGGGATGAGCTGGTCCCGGGCCAGGGCCGCATGGGCGGCTTCACCGAGGAACCCGGCGACGCCGTCCACGGTGTAGCCGATGCTCCGCAGGTCCGCGGCGAGGGCCTCGGTCAGTCCGGGGAGGTCGCTGCGCGGGGCGTCAGGAGTGTTGCCGGCCGTGAAATGCGTTGAGGAGGTCACCGGTCAAGTTTAGGCGTGCCGATTCGGGCGACGGCGCGTGCCGCCGCGCTACAGCTGCGTGTCCGCGTAGGCCCGCAACGCGTCGCGGACGAAGGCCGCGCCGGAAGCCCCGCCGTACTGGGCGGCGAACCGCGGATCCGCCACGTACATCTCGCCCAGGCCGGACACGTAGGCCTTGACCTCCGTGCCGCCGGCTGCCGCCGGGGTCCCCGGGATGCCGGCAAGCCAGCGAACGTGGCGGCGGGCCAGGTCCTGTGCTTCCGGCCCGTCCGGGGCCGCGCCGGACGCCGCCGCAGCCGTCCACTCCCCGATGAGCTGCCGGGCGGTCTCCTTCCACGCATCCTTGCCGGCGGGCGCCATGCCACGCCACCAGGTGTCGCCTTGTGCATACGCCTCCGGGCCCCAGCGGTCCTCCACCTCGGCCTGGTAGCTGGTGTGATCGAAGCCGTCGAACATCTTCTCTGCCATGATTTCCTTTCCTGCCTGCACCGCCTCCAGGGTGTGGATGACGGATGCGATCTGCCGGTCCAGCCGGTCCTGTTCTTTCCGCAGCCACTCCAGGTGGCCCGCCAGCGCCGGTTCCGTCCGCCCCTCCTGGGCGAGGACCTCCGCGATCGCCGGCAGCCCGAGGCCCAGTTCGCGCAGGAGCAGGATCCGCTGAAGCCGGAGCAGCGCGTCCTGGCTGTAGTACCGGTAGCCGTTCCCGCCGGTGCGGCTGGGCTTGAGCAGGCCGACGTCGTCGTAGTGCCGCA
>DASSXE010000484.1:0-2415 GCA_035704125.1 Arthrobacter sp. | reverse complement strand
GCGGCAGGGGCCTGGCCATCGCCGGTCTGGTGCTGGGCTACGTCGCGATGGCCATCACACTGCTGGTCATCATCGTGCTCGGCGTCGCCTTTTCCAACGCGGACTTCGTCACGCGCTGAGCGCGTCCAGCAAACGTCCCTCGTTGGCCTCGAGCCAGTCGCGGCGGCGCAGGATCAGCCCGCCGACGCCCTCGTCCCACATCCGCGCCCAGCCCCCGCCGAGGGTCCGCGCCCGGAGCTGCATCCGGTCGTAACTCACCGCTGCCGACTCGATGCCCAGGCCGGGGACCCGGCGTCGTTCCTGCCCGTCCCAGCCGTACGCATCCGCGAAGATCCGGAGCCGGCGGAAGGGATCCACGTCCGCCCAGCCCGGCCACGCGTCGTCCGGGTCCCTCAGGGGCACCCAGTGCATGGCGGTGTTGTAGGAATCCCGGAGCGCCGTGCTGGGCCCGGCGAGGTCAAAATCCACCAGCCCTACGGCCAGGCCCTCCCGGACCACCACGTTCTGCGGCGTGACGTCCAGGTGGCAGATCAGCCCGGCCGAAGCCTGGCTGCCGGCAGGCAGGGGCAAGATCGGCGGCGGAAACGGGTGCCCGTCCGGCAGATACCCGGCCGACGCCGTGTGCAGCCTGCGCACCAGCAGGGCCACCGAGGCGAGCAGCTCCTCGGACTGCACCCACGGCTCCGGGTCCGCTCCGGCGCAGATGCCCGGAACGAACGTCAACACGTCGCGGCCCTGCCCGTCCCGGCCCAGGAACCGGGGCGAACCTTCGAACCCGGCGTCCTCGAGCCAGTCGAGGTAGCAGGCCACGGCGAAGCTCTGGTGCTGGTGCGGGCGGCGGATGGTCCCGCCCACCCGGACGACGCCCTCCGTGACATCGCCCGCCGGCATGGGTTCGACGTCGGACGCCTCGCCGGGGGCGGGAACGTAGGCGCGGGCCTCAACCGGCGGGCGATAGCGGGTGCTCATTCAGCTCAGCGTACGCCGCCCATGAGCTTCTTGATGGCCGGCGAGGCTGCCGCCAGTCCGACGGCCAGGAGCATCGCGGTGCCGCCGACGCCGATGAAGTACGGCAGCTCGTCCTTGGGGTTGTAGAGCCCCGAGAGGATGCCTGCCAGCGTGGTGCCCAGCGACACCGAGAGGAAAAACAGCGCCACCATCTGGGTGTGGAACGCCTTGGGGGCCAGCTTCGTGGTCACCGACAGGCCGATGGGGGAGAGGAACAGTTCCGCCAGGGTGAACAGGAACAGGATGCCGACCAGCGCCAGCAGCGGCGTCTTGCCGTCTCCGGCCAGCGGGATGAAGGCCAGGAAGGCCAGCCCCATCACGAACAAGCCGATCGAGAACTTCAACGCCGAGCCGGGCTGCCTGCGCCCCAGCCGGGTCCAGAGCGCGGCCATGACACCGGCGAAGATGATGATGAATACCGGATTGATCGACTGGACCCAGGCCGCCGGCATCTCCCAACCGAACAGGTTCCGGTCCAGCTTCTCTTCCGAGTACACGGCGATGAAGGTGAACTGCTGCTGGAACAGGGCCCAGAAGGCCGCAGAGGCGACATAGAGCGGAATGAAGGCGGTGACCCGGCCGCGTTCGGTGGGGGTGACCTTCTTGCTGCTGAAGATCAGCACGAAGTACAGCACCGAGGCGCCGATGGCGGCGTAGGCCATGGACATGGCCAGGTTCTTCGCGTTGACGGTTCCGGTGGCCAGCAGGATGGCGATGGCTGCGGCGATCACGGCGAAGATCAGTCCGTACTTGGTGCGCTCGCCGGCCGGCAGCGGGTTGGGAATGCGGTGTGCTTCCGCGGGCAGCTTGCTGCGGCCCGCGGCGTAGATACCCAGCCCCAGCGCCATGCCGACGGCCGCGGCGCCGAAGCCCCAGTGGAAGCCCTGGCTTTCCTGCAGCCAGCCGGTGACCAGCGGACCGATCAGGCCGCCGGTATTGATGCCCATGTAGAAGATGGAGAATCCGGCGTCGCGGCGTTCATCCTTCTCCCGGTAGAGGCTGCCGACGAGCGCCGTGGCATTGGCCTTGAGCCCGCCGGAGCCGATTCCCACCAGCACCAGGCCCGCGACCAGGCCGGGGATGCCGGGGATCAGGGCCAGGGCGATGTGGCCGGCCATGATCATGATGGCCGAGCCAAAGAGGACGCGTTCGGAGCCGAAGAGCCGGTCCGCGAGCCAGGCCCCCAGGATGGTGGAGAGGTACACGCCGCCGCCGTACGCGCCGACCAGGCTGGCGGCGAGGCCCTTGTCGATTTCCAGGCCGCCCTGGGTGGCCGAGAAGTACATGTAGTACAGCAGGATGCCCTGCATTCCGTAGAAGGAGAAGCGCTCCCACATTTCTACGGAGAAGAGGCTGGCCAACATCTTCGGGTGGCCAAAAAACGAGGTATCGCCCGGCGTTGTAGCG
>DASSXE010000402.1:0-4681 GCA_035704125.1 Arthrobacter sp. | reverse complement strand
CCCCGATGCGCGCAGCGTCGTGCTTGAACTGGACGAAGCTGACACGGTCGACGGCGTCGAACTCCCCGGCGCCGACCTTTCCGGCGAGGAACTCATTGTCCAGGTGATCCCGCAGGCATCGGACGAATTTACCTGCTACTCGTGCTTCCTGGTCCGGCACCGGTCCCAGATCGCCCGCGAAAAAGACGGCCACGCCTACTGCACCGACTGCGAAGGCTAGCCGCCTCCCGCTCAGAGCACGCGCTCGTCCCTCCGGCGGAAGGTGCCCGGCCACTCTGCCCGGCGGATCCGCTTGAGCTCTTCGACCGGGCCCAGCCGGCCCCATTCGTCGCGCCCCAGCCGGGCCAGGGGATCCAGCCGGTCAATCAGCGGATGGTCGCCGGCCAGCACGTCGGCCGCCACCGCCGCGTGGGTGACCTCTCCGAAGACCAGCACACAATCGCCCATCGGCTGCGTCGCATGCAGGCGGCACTCGAAGGCGGCCGGGGACTCCGCCACCCGCGGAACGCCGACCGTCAGGCCCGGCTCCCGGGTGAGGCCCGCGGCGTCGTACTCGCTGACGTCCGCCGCAAAGTTGGTGCCGGTGGCATTGACCTCGGCCATGAGCGACGCGGGGGCGACATTAACCACAAACTCGCCCCGCTCGGTGATGTTCCGCAACGTGTCCTTCCGGCCCACCGAGGTGAACTGGATGATCGGCGGCGTCACCGAGGCCACTGTGTAGAACGAGTGCGGCGCCAGGTTGTCCACCCCCGCCGCGGACGTGCTGGAGACCCAGGCGATGGGGCGGGGAACCACCAGGGCCGTGAGCAGCCGGTAGAACTCCGCCGGGGGCAGGTCCGAGGCACTGAAATCCTTGCGCATGGACCCAGCCTAGCGAGACGGTGGACGGGGCCGCCGGCCGGCCCGCCAACAAGAGAAAATCCGCCCGGGCGTGGCGCCCGGGCGGATTCCCGTCCGTCAATCAGCTGATCAGCAATGCCTAGCGCGCCGACCAGCCGCCGTCCATGGTGTAGCTGGCACCGGTGACCATGCCGGCGTCGTTCGAGGCCAGCCACGCCACCAGGGAGGCGACTTCCTCCGGCTCGACCAGGCGCTTCACGGCAGCCTCCGTGAGCATGATCTTGGCCAGCACCTCCGACTCGGGAATGCCGTGCACCTTGGCCTGGTCAGCCACCTGGGACTCGACCAGCGGTGTCCGGACGTATCCCGGGTTGACGCAGTTGGAGGTCACGCCGTGCGCACCGCCCTCCAGCGCCGTGACCTTGCTCAGCCCTTCCAGACCGTGCTTGGCGGAGACGTAGGCGCTCTTGAACGGCGACGCCCGCAGGCCGTGGACCGAGGAAAGGTTGATGATCCGGCCGAAGTTGTTCGCGTACATGTGCGGCAAGGCGGCACGGATCAGCAGGAACGGGGCCTCGAGCATCAGCGTGACGATCCGGCGGAAGTCCGTCGGATCGAAGTCCTCGATCGGGCTGATGCGCTGAATCCCGGCGTTGTTGACCAGGATGTCGCAGTCCAGGCTGAGCGTCTGCAGCGATTCGACGTCGAGCAGGTTGACACCCCAGGCGGTGCCGCCGACCTCGTCGGCGAGGGCGGTGGCGGCTTCCTCGTTGACGTCCGCCACCACCACCTTCGCGCCGCGGGCGGCCAGGGCACGGACGGTGGCCGCCCCGATACCGCTTGCGCCGCCGGTGACCAGGGCCTTGCGGCCATTAAGCGAGTTTTCCATGTACCCAGCTTTCCAGTTCAGAGATTGACGAATCGTGCAGTTGGCTTCACGCGGTTCAGCGGGCGGCTACTGCCGCCAGGCCTTCCCGTTCGGCGTCGAGCCGGTCCACTTCCTCCAGCGCGATGCCCTTGGTTTCCTTCAGGGTCAGGACCGCCACCGTGGTGATGGCGCAGGCCACGACCAGGTAGATTGCGGTGGGCAGCCAGGACCCGGTGTCCTTCAGCCAGGCGGTGGCCAGCAGCGGCGCCAGCGAACCGGCGAAGATCGAGGTGACCTGCGAGCCCAGGGAGACTCCGGCGTAGCGCATCCGGGTGGGGAACAGTTCGGCCATCAGCGCCGGCTGCCCGGCGTACATGAAACCGTGCAGGCACAGGCCGATGGTCACGGCCAGCACGATGACGACGGCGTTCTTCGTGTCGAACATCGGGAAGGCGAAGAACGGCCAGGTGGCTCCGGAGACCACGCCCACCAGGTAGACCGGCTTACGGCCCCAGCTGTCCACCAGGCGGCCGATCTGCGGGATGATCAGGAAGTGGACCAGGTGGGCGATCAGCAGTGCGAGCAGCAGCGATGACGTGTCGTACTTGTCCACCGTCTTGAGGTAGACGATGGAGAAGCTGACCACCAGGTAGTACATGATGTTCTCCGCGAACCGGAGCCCCATCGACTGCAGGATGCCCTTGGGGTACTTGCGGATGACCTCGCGGACGCCGTAGCTGGCGGCCTGCTCGGCCTCCATCTGGGCCTTGGCCTCGAGGAAGATCGGGGCCTCGGCGACGTTGGTGCGGATGTAGTAGCCGACGAACACGATCACGGCGGAGAGCCAGAACGCCACGCGCCAGCCCCAGCCGAGGAAGTCCGCCGCGCTGAGCGTGTTGGACATGATGAACAGCACCAGCGTGGCCAGCAGGTTGCCGACCGGCACGGCGGCCTGGGGCCAGCTGGCCCAGAAGCCGCGGGATTCGTTGGGGCTGTGCTCAGCCACCAGCAGCACCGCCCCGCCCCATTCGCCGCCGAGGGCGAAGCCCTGGATGAAGCGGAGGATGACCAGCAGGGCCGGTGCGAGGTAGCCGATGTCCACGAAGCCGGGGAGGCAGCCCATCAGGAAGGTGGAGACGCCGATGATCACGATGGTCAGCTGCAGGGTGGGCTTGCGGCCCAGCTTGTCGCCGATCTGGCCGAAGACGATGCCGCCCAGCGGCCGGGCCACGAAGCCGACGGCGTAGGTCAGGAAGGCCTGGATGATGCCGTCCAGGTCATTGCCGGTGGCGGGGAAGAAGTACTTGCCAAAGACCAGGGTTGCGGCGGTGGCGTAGAGGAAGAATTCGTACCATTCGACGACGGTTCCCACCATGGAGGCGGCGACGATTTTCTTGAGGCCCTCACCCTTGCGGGCGGCGGGGGGTGTAACGGAGCGCTGTTCTACGCTCATAAATAAACTCCTAGGTGTCCACGGCGACACATTTTGTGATGCAAACCGTTGGTGCAAATCATTCAGGTGCAATCAGCTGTGATGCACGGCACTGAAAATGGGCTTTATCGAGTATCGCCGCAGATTCCCCGCCGCTCAATGGCCAAACCGGCACCATATGTGTGCAGAATTGCAGATATGAATCTCAATCCGGACGATCTCCTGGTGCTGCTGGCCGTTTCCCGCTCGGCCAGGTTCACGACGGCGGCGCAGTCGCTGGGCCTGAACCACACCACGGTGTCGCGCAGGATCGCAGCGCTGGAGAAGGCGCTGGGCGGGCGGGTGCTCTCCCGCGCCTCCGGCGGCTGGGAGCTGACAGACCTCGGCGCGGCCGCCGTCGCCGTCGCCGAGGAGGTGGAAGGCGCGGTGCGCTCGCTCGAGGAGCCGGGAAAGACCCCTGACCCGGTCACCGGCGTAGTCCGGATGACGGCCACCGACGCCTTCAGCGCCTACATCGCCGCGCCGGCGGTGGCCCGGCTGCGCCGCCGGCATCCAGGGTTGAGCGTGGAAATCATCACCGTCACAAGGCGCGCGCTGCAGCAACGGTCTGGCCTGGACATCGAGGTGGTGGTGGGTGAACCGCAGGTACACCGCGCGGAGGCCTCGCAACTGGGTGAGTACATGCTGGGCATGTACGCGTCCCGGAGTTACCTCGCCGAGAACGGGACGCCGGCCACACTGGCGGAGCTGGAACGGCATCCACTGGTCTACTTCGTCGACTCCATGCTGCAGGTAGACGATCTCGACGCTCCGCGCCGGCTGGTCCCGCACATGCGCGACGGGCTCAGCTCCACGAACGTTTTCGTGCACGTGGAGGCCACCCGCGCCGGGGCCGGGGTGGGCTTCCTGCCGTGCTTCGCCGCGGACCTGCACCCGGACCTGGTGCGACTGCTGCCGGACCAGGTCGCGGAGCTGCTCCCCTACTGGATGGTGCTGCGGCCGGACTCCCTCCGCCGCCCCGCGGTGGCCGCCGTCGTCCAGGCGCTGCGGGATGAGACCGCCGCGCACCGGGACGCGCTGCTGGGCAGGGGCGTCCCGGCAGCAGACGGCCCGGACTAGGCCTCCGCCGGCACCGGATCATGCCGGACGGCCGCCCCGGCGGCAAAGGCCCGGACCTTGGCGTCATCCCAGAGGTGCGCCGGCACCCCGCCGCCCAGCAGCCGCCGGGCCAGGCCCGGATCGTCGCCGAACGGCTGGTCGCTGCCGGCGATGATCATGTTGCCGTAGCGCCGGCCCTTGAGCATGGCCGGATCCGCGATGATCACCGTGTGCTCGAACGCCGCCGCGATGGTGGCGGCATCTTCCCGGGCGTTGGTCAGCGCGGGAGCATCACCGGAGTTGACCACGTAGACGCCTCCCGGAGCCAGCAGCCGTTTCGCGTGCGCGGTGAACTCGCTGGTGGTCAATGGCCTTGGGGTAAGGGAGCCGGCAAAAACGTCCCTGATGATCAGATCCCGGGTCTGCGGGGTGAGCGCCTC
>DASSXE010000400.1:0-3498 GCA_035704125.1 Arthrobacter sp. | reverse complement strand
CGCCGGTTTTCGACGGCGTAGCGGGCCCCGTAGGTGCCGCCGGCCTCTTCGTCGGCGAAGAAGGCGAAGATGATGTCGCGCTTGGGTTTGCGTCCGGTGCGGGCGAAGTCACGCAGGACCGAGAGGATCATGGCGTCCATGTCCTTCATGTCCACGGCGCCGCGGCCCCAGATCAGGCCGTCCTTGAGTTCGGCGCCGAAGGGATCCACGGACCACTGTTCACGCAGGGCGGGGACCACGTCCAGGTGGCCGTGCACCACCAGCGCCGGCGCCGAGGAGTCCTCGCCGGCCATCCGGGTGACGACGTTGGCGCGGCCCGGTGCGGACTCGAAGATTTCGGCGTCGAGGCCCACCTCGGAGATCAGCCCCGCGGTGTACTCGGCGGCGGCGCGCTCCCCCGGGCCGGAGCCGTCACCGTAGTTGGAGGTGTCGATCCGGATCAGTTCCTGGCAGATCCGGACAACCTCATCTTCGGGCCGAACAGTCGTCATGTCGCTCCTCGTGGCAGTGGCTCAATGCTTGCTTCAGCCTACCTACTTGCCCCGATTATTTGTTTTCCGAATCCCCGTGCTAGAGTCTTTCTCGCTGCTTCCGAGAAAAGCAAAACGCTGAGAGGCGAAATACTTCCCGGAAATACCACCTGCGCGGGTGGCGGAATGGCAGACGCGCTAGCTTGAGGTGCTAGTCCTCGAAAGGGGGTGGGGGTTCAAGTCCCCCTCCGCGCACAACAGGAAATGCCCTGGAATCTTCGGATTCCGGGGATTTTTTGTGTTTGCGGCGAGGATCCGGGCTGAGCCCCCCGTGAGGGTCACTCGCCGCCGGTACTGGGTTCGGGCCACTTCCACCGGCCGTCGGGCGTGATCTCGTAGACCATGGCACCCAGGAGGAGGTCGCTGGTCCCGGCCGGGTTGCCGCCGTGAAGGAGGTATTCGGAGCGGTTTTTGCGGCCTTTGCGCCGTAGGATCCGAGCGCACCACCACACCCCGGACAGGCCACCCAGGCCGATGAGGCCCAGCAGGGCGTAGCCGTCGTCGAGCCGCGCGCAGGCGCCGATGACAAAGAGCAGGCCGCCCGCAACGGCGGCGCAGAATCCGCATTGCAGGAGCACGCTCATCCAAAGCAGTTCATTGAAGGGCCGGTTGTGGATGTCGTAAAGCCGCTCTTCGCGCTCTTTGTCCATTTTCTGCAGTGAATCGTCCAACGTACCCATGGCTCCTTCCTATCAGTTCGCGCAAGGACCGGCTAGCGGGGCGGAACTCTGCCGCCGGGCGCCAGCGACTCCCGCACGGTGGCGAGCAGGGAACGGAACCTGGCGTTGCCGGGCAGGTCCTCAAGGAGCACGGCGCCGTCCGGTCCGGCCAGGGGAATGCGCCAGTTGGGATACTCCGTGCTGGTGCCGGGCTGGTTTTGTGCCCGGGTCTCCCCCACGGCGTCCACCAGCGCCACGCCGAGCAACGACGACGGGGTGAGCGCGGTGAACGCGTACAACGCCTCGACGGTTTCCTGCACCCCGCGGCCGGCAGCCCCCTTCCTGGCCGCCGTCGTCCCTTCAGACGGCAGCAGCCCCCGCTCCCGCACCAGGGCCAGCACCTCCTCCTGCTCGGCGGCGTCGGCGGCCCGCTCCTCGGCGGCCGGACGGCGCAGCAGGCCGAGGGACTCGCGCAGCGCGACGTGGGCGCCTGCGAGGTAGCCGGCGGTCGGCGGCAGGTCGTGGGTGTTGACGCTGGTGAGGCACTGCCGCCGGTATCGTTCCGGAGCCAGCGGGCCGGCGTCGTCACGTTCGAACCACAGGATCGACGTGCCGAAGATCCCGCGCCCGGCCAGGTAGTCCCGCACCCAGGGTTCGAAGACCCCCAGGTCCTCCCCGATGACCACCGCTCCGGCCCGCTGCGCCTCCAGCGCCAGGATGCCGACCAGCGCCTCGTGGTCGTAGTAGACGTACGTTCCCTCGCCGGGATCCGCTCCGTCCGGAATCCACCACAGCCGGAACAGGCCCAGGATATGGTCCACCCTGACCCCGCCGGCATGCCGCAGCACGGTGCGCAGCATGTCCCGGTACGCGGCATAGCCGGACTCAGCGAGCCGGCCGGGGTGCCACGGCGGCTGGGTCCAGTTCTGGCCCTGCTGGTTGAACATGTCCGGCGGCGCGCCCACCGTCACCCCGCGTGCCAGCACGCCGGAGAGGACCCAGGCGTCGGCACCGCCGCGCTTCACGCCCACCGCCAGGTCATGCACGACGCCGATGCCCATGCCGGCACGCCGCGCCGCGCCCTGGGCGGCCTCCAACTGCTGGTCGCAGACCCACTGCAGCCAGCGATGGAAACCGATCCGGTCCGCGAGCGCCGTCCGTTGGGTGGCGCAGTACCCGGTGTCCGGGTTCCTGGCGTCCCCGGTCCACTCCGGTGCTTCCGGCGGCAGCTTCTCGGCCAGGGCGCACCAGAGGGCGAAATCGTCCAGTCCCCTGCCGTGCTCACGGCAGAACGCGGCGAAGTCGCGGGTCCGTGCGGCGGAGCGGCGGACCAGGTACACCTCTTCCAGGACGGCCAGCTTGGCGGCGTAACTGGCATTCCGGTGCAGCAGCGCCGCGTCCTCATTGGCGGCCTGGAGCCGGAGCGCCGCCTCGGCGGCATCGGTGAGCTCCGGCACCCCGAGGTAGGCGTACTCGGGAATCCCCTCGACCCGGAGGTAGAGCGGGTTGAAGAACCTGCGGGTGGCGGGCAGGTACGGCGAGTCCTCCACCGGCGGCTTCGGTTCCGCGGCGTGCAGCGGGTTGACCAGCACGAACCCCGCGCCCTCCGCGCCGGCGACGGCGGCAAGGTCCGCGAGGTCCGCGAAGTCGCCGATGCCCCAGGAGCGGCGTGAACGGACGGAGTACAGCTGGGCGGTCAGTCCCCAGCTCCGGGCGTCGCCGGGGGCGTCCCCGGTGCGCAGCCGCTGCGGGGTGATGACCAGGGGACATTCCGCCGCGGCCTCCCCGGCGCGGACGCGGATGGTGTGCCAGCCGAGTCCGAGGTCCCCCGGGAGGCGGAAGCCGGCGCGGCCGGTGAGGACGCCGTCGACCGTCTGTGGGCCGACCCAGTTCTCCTCCTGCTGCACCTCATGGCGCGTCCCGTCCTCCGCGACGATGATGGCGCTGACCGGCTCTCCGTGGCGGACGTGGACATGGAACGATGCCGGCACCCCCTCGCGTGCCACCACAACCGGCGGCAGGACCCGCCGCCAGGGCGCCACGTCGGCTTCGGCGAGGGAAAGGCGCACCTGCTCCGCGTCGGCCGCGGGGATGTCGAGGGCGGCGAGGACCCGGCGCAGTGTCGCGGCCGTGACGGCCCGCTCGACCCGGTCCCAGCCCAGGTAGGAGGTACCCACCCGGTGCGCGGCCGCCAGTTGGCGCAGCAGCGCATCCTCGTCTTCGGTGCCGGACCCCGGACCGGAGCGGTCCTCCCCCGGCGGAGCCCCCGTCGTCGTCCCGTCAGTCATGCAGGTGTGCCTCTCCCACCA